>WQXW01000125.1 GCA_009781575.1 Solirubrobacterales bacterium | reverse complement strand
TTGCGCCCGATCACCATCTTTTGGATCTCGCTCGTCCCCTCGCCGATCAGCAGCAGCGGCGCGTCGCGGTAGATCCGCTCGATCTCGTACTCCTTGGAGTAGCCGTAGCCGCCGTGGATGCGGAACGACTCCTCCACGCAGAAGCGGCCCGCCTCGGAGGCGAACAGCTTGGCCATGCCCGCCTCGAGGTCCGAGCGCTCGCCCGCGTCCTTCATGCGCGCCGCGCGCAACGTCAAGAGGCGCGCCGCGTCCACCTGGGTGGCCATGTCGGCCAGCTTGAACTGGATCGCCTGGTGCTGGGCGATCGGGCGGCCGAAGGTCCTGCGCTCCTGCGAGTAGCGCAGCGCCAGCTCCAGCGCGCGCTGCGCGATCCCCACCCCGCGCGCGGCCACGTTCACGCGGCCCACCTCCAGCGCGTCCATCATCTGCGCGAAGCCCCGGTTCAGGCCGGCCGGCTCGCCGCCGAGGATGTTCTCCGCGGGGCAGCGGTAGCCGTCGAACACGAGCTCGGTCGACTCCACGCCCTTGTAGCCGAGCTTTTTGATCTTCGGCGGCACGTTCAGGCCCGCGTAGGGGCCGGTGTTCTGCGACGCGCCCGGCTCCTTCTCGGCGATGAAGCAGGTGAAGCCCCGGTGGCGCGGCTCGGCCTCGGGGTCGGTCCTGACCAGCACGAACACCAGCGAGGAGAGCAGGCCGTTGGTCACCCACATCTTCTGGCCGTTGATCTCGTAGGTGCCGTCCTCGTCGCGGCGCGCCGAGGTCTTGATCGCCTGCACGTCGGAGCCCAGCTCCGGCTCTGAGAGCGAGAACGCCGCGCGGATCTCGCCGGTGGCCATGCGCGGCAAAAAGCGCCGGCGCTGCTCCTCGTCACCGAACTTCATCAGCAGATAGGAGCCGATGAAGTGGGTGTTGACGATCCCCGAGATCGAGATCCACCCGCGCGAGAGCTCCTCGACGATCATCGCGTAGGTCGTCAGGTCGAGCCCCATGCCGCCGTACTCCTCGGGGATGGTCACGCCGAAGAGCCCCAGCTCCTTCATCTGCTCCACGATCGGCTCCGGGAACTCGTCCTCGTGGTCGTAGTGCTCGGCGTTGGGGATGATCTGCTCGTCGGCGAACTGGCGCACCATCTCGGTGATCGCCCGCTGCTCGTCGGTCTTCTCGGCGTACGGCGTCGCGGCTACGGCCATGTTTATCTGGGGCTCCGGGGGTCGTCGGTTGGCTGCGGTGTCTGCTGCGGTGTCGGCGGCGGTGTGAGCGGCGGTGTGAGCGGCGATTGCGCGCTCCAGTGGAGAATACCTCCGTGAACTTCGCCCGCGACGTGCTCGAGCGCCTGCCCGCCGACCAACTGGGGCTGGTCGAGCTCACGCGCGACGGAGCCCGCCGCGAGTGGAGCTTCGGCGAGCTCGCGCACCGCTCCGCCTGCCTGGCCGGCGCGCTCTCCGCGCGCGGGGTCCGACGTGGCGACGTCGTGATGACCGTGATCGGCAACCGCCCGGAGTGGGCGCTCGCGCTGTTGGCCTGCTTTCGCCTGGGCGCGGTCGCGCTGCCCTGCACCGAGCAGCTGCGCGCCCGGGACCTGCGCCTGCGCCTGGAGCTGACGCGGCCCGCGATCGTGCTCGCCGACGAGCGCAACCGCGCGGAGCTCGAGGCCGCCCGCCCGAGCTGCGCCGTGGCGCTCGTGCCCGACGAGTCGCTCTTCGCCGCCCCGCCCGCCGCCGCGGCGGAGCTTTACGAGCACGACCCCTGCCTGATCACCTTCACCAGCGGCACCTCCGGCGAGCCCAAGGCCGCGCTGCACGCGCAGCGCTACCTGCAGGGGCAGCGCCTGCAGGCGCGCGCGTGGCTGGCGCCCCGCGCGGGCGAGCTCGTGTGGTGCACCGCGGCCAGCGGCTGGTCGAAGTCGGCGCGCAACGCGTTCATCGCGCCGTGGCTGTGCGGCGCCGCCGCACTGCTGCACGACGCGCGCTTCGATCCCGCCGAGCGCCTCGCGCTGCTCGCGCGCGAGCGCGTGAACGTGCTCTGCATGGCGCCCACCGAGTACCGCGTGGTCGCCAGGCGCGCGCAGCTCGCGCCGCTGCCCGCGCTCACGGGGCTCGTGGCCGCCGGCGAGGCGCTCGACCCGGAGGTGCTCCACGCCTGGGCGCAGGCCACCGGCCTGGAGATCCGCGACGGCTACGGGCAGACGGAGACCGGCCAGCTGACCGCCACGCCGCTCGAGGGCCCCGCGCGGCCGGGGTCGATGGGCTGCGCGCTGCCCGGCGTGGGCCTCTCGATCCGCGACGGCGAGCTCGTGGCCGACCCCGCGACGATCCCCACCTTCTTCCTCGGCTACCTCGGCGAGGGGGTCACGCGCGACGCGCACCGCCGCGGCTGGCAGATCGAGGACCGTCGCGCGGGCGGTCCCTGGCACACCGGCGATCGCGTGCGCGAGGACCGCGACGGCTTTTTGCGCTTCGAGAGCCGCGCCGACGACGTGATCGTCTCCGCCGGGTACCGCATCGGCCCCTTCGAGGTCGAGTCCGCGCTCGCCGCACACCCCGCGGTCACCGAGGCCGCCGCGGTGGCCGCGCCCGACGAGGAGCGCGGCGCGGTCGTGCGCGCGGTGGTGGTGCTGCGCGACGGGCACGCGCCCACCGCGGCGCTGGCGCGCGAGCTGCAGGAGCACGTCAAGCGCGTGACCGCCCCCTACAAGTACCCCCGCATCGTCGAGTTCGCGCCCGAGCTGCCGAGGACGGCCAGCGGCAAGATCCGGCGCGCGCTGCTGAGAGCTCGGATGTGACGAAATGGGGGCTCGGCGCGTCTTTCATAGCGCTAATGTCGTGCGGAATGCGCGCGCGGATGGCGGTGATCGGGATAGCCGCGGCGACGCTCGGCGCGGCCCCCTCCGCGCGGGCGGGCGTCTCCTTCTCGCCCTGCGCCAGCGATCCCAGCTTCTCGTGCGCCAAGGTCGCGGTCCCGTTGGACCGCGCGGGCGCGGTGCGGGGCACGCTGTCGCTGTGGGTGGAGCGCCGCGCCCGCACCGGCAGCGGCGCGCGCGCGCGCTCGGCGGTGATCGCGCTGGCCGGCGGTCCCGGACAGGCCGCCACGCCGCTGGCGGGCGCGTTCGCCAAGGCGATGGCCCCCGCGCTGGGCACGCGCGACCTCGTGGTGTTCGATCAGCGCGGCACCGGTCGCTCGCACCCGTTGAGCTGCCGCGCGCTGCGCTCCTCGCCGGCGCTCGAACAGGTCGGCGTCAACACGGTGGGCCCGCTGGTGGCGCGCTGCGCGCGCCAGCTGGGCCCTGCGCGCGGCGCCTACACCTCGCTTGAATCGGCCAACGACATCGAGGCGCTGCGCCGGACGCTGGGCTACGAAAAGCTCGTGCTGTACGGCACCTCCTACGGCACCAAGGTGGCGCTCGAGTACGCCGAACGGTACCCCCAGCACGTGGAAGCGCTGGTGCTCGACTCGGTGGTGCCGACCAACGGGCCCGAACCGTTCGAGCTCTCGAGCGTACGCGCGCTGCGCCCCGTGCTGGGCGACCTCTGCGCGGGCGGCGTGTGCGACCACATCACCTCCGACCCGTTCGGCGACATCGCGCGCCTGGCCGCGCAGCTCGCGCGCCACCCGCTGCGCGGCTGGGTGTTCGACGGCTACGGCCACCGCCACCTCTCGGAGCTCCGCGAGAGCGACCTGCTCGGCGTGCTGGAGGCCGGCGATCTGAACCCCGCGCTGCGCGCGCTGCTGCCCGCCGCCGTGCAGTCGGCGCTGCGCGGCGAACCCGACCCCCTGCTGCGCCTGAACCTGCTCTCCGAGGGGCTCACGCCCAATCTGCCGGTGCCCGCCCAGGTGCACGTGGAAGCGGGCGAAGAAGAAGGCGACGCACTCTTCGTGGCGACCTCCTGCGAGGAGCGGCCGTTCCCGTGGAGCCGCTCCGCGCCGGTGGCCGCCCACCGCTCCGAAGCGCTCGCCGCGCTGGACGCGCTCACGCCCGCCGAGCTCTACCCCTTCAACAGGCAGACCACATGGGAAGCGAGCGTGGTGCCGTTGTGCGTCGACTGGCCGGTGGTCTCGCCTGCGCCCACCGCCAGCGGCGCGCTGCCGAACGTGCCCACGCTCGTGCTCTCCGGCGCCGGCGACCTGCGCACCCCGACCTCCAACGCCGAATGGGTGACCGCGCGCATCCCCGACGCGCAGCTGCTGGTGGTCCCGCACACCGGCCACTCCGTGCTGGGCAGCGACCTCTCCAACTGCTCCTCCGATGCGGTGAAGGCCTTCTTCGCCGGCACGCGCGTGCGCCCCTGCCGGCCGGGCACCGACTACTTCGCGCCCACGCCGGTCACGCCCACGCGGCTGCGCTACGTGCCGCCGGTGCGGGGTATGGCCGCCAGGGCGGGGCGCACGCTCACGGTCGTGCTCGACACGCTCATCGACCTGGAGCGCCAGGTGATCGGCGCGGTGCTCCAGGCCGAGCAGCAGCTGCCGTCCGGCTCGAGCTTCGGCGGGCTGCACGGCGGCTACGCGCGCCTCTCATCGCGCGCGGTGCGCATGAGCCGCTTCTCCTTCATCCCCGGAGTGCAGCTCGACGGTACCCTCCCCACCCTGGGCGCGAGCGCGCGCAGGATCACAGTGCGCGTGGACGGGTGGGCCGCCGCGCGCGGCACCGTGACGCTCACGCACCGGCGAGCCCTCGGCGTGCTGGGCGGCCGGCGCTTCGACGTGAGCATCGCCGCCGCGCACATCTCGGCGGCCGCGCCGGGCACCGGCACCTGGCCCGCCGGCGCCTGGCCGCCCGCCGGCGCCTGGCCGCCCGCCGGGGCGTGGCCGCCCGTCGCGCGCCCATCCTCCTTCGGCCGTCGCCCACGCTGAGCGCATGGCCAACGCGCTGGCCGGCGAGAGCTCACCGTATCTGCGCCAGCACGCGCACAACCCCGTCGACTGGCTGCCGTGGGGCGAGGAGGCGCTGGCGCGCGCGCGCGAGCTCGACCGCCCGCTGCTGGTCTCGATCGGCTACTCCGCGTGCCACTGGTGCCACGTGATGGAGCGCGAGTCATTCGAGGACGCGCGCACCGCGGCGCTCATGAACGAGCGCTTCGTGCCGGTCAAGGTCGATCGCGAGGAGCGACCCGATCTCGATGCGATCTACATGGAGGCGGTACAGGGCATGACGGGCCACGGCGGCTGGCCGCTCACGGTGTTCCTCACGCCGGAGCAGCTGCCGTTCTACGGCGGCACCTACTTCCCGCCGGAGCCCCGCCAGGGCGTGCCCTCCTTCGCGCAGGTGCTGGGCGCGGTGGCGCAGGCGTGGGAGGAGCGCGGCGATGAGCTCCGCGCCTCCGGCGAGCGGCTGCGCGAGCGCCTGGCGGGCGGCGCGCTGCTCTCCCCCTCGCACGAGCCGCTGCAGCGGGGCGCGCTGCAGGAGGCGCTCGGCAAACTCGAGACCAGCTTCGACGAGCGCCACGGCGGCTTTGGCGGCGCGCCCAAGTTCCCGCAGGCGCCGGTGCTCGACTTCCTGATCGCGCTGGCCGCCGAACGCGCGCCCGGGGGCGAGCGCGCCGGGCGCATGGCGCTCGCCACGCTTTCCGCGATGGCGCGCGGTGGGCTGCACGACGTGGTGGGCGGCGGCTTTCACCGCTACACCGTCGACGCCGCGTGGACGGTGCCCCACTTCGAGAAGATGCTCTACGACAACGCGCTGCTGGCGCGCGCCTACCTGCACGGCTTCAAGCTCTGCGGCGATCAGCGCCTGCTGGAGGTCTGCCTGGAGACGCTCGACTGGGCGTTGCGGGAGATGTGCGGGCCCGAGGGCGGCTTCCACTCGGCGCTCGACGCCGACGCCGAGGGGGTCGAGGGCAGCTGCTACGTGTGGAGCGCGCAGGAGCTGCGCGACGCGCTCGGCGCCGAGGACGCCGCCGGCGCGATCGCGTGGCTGGGCGTGAGCGAGCGGG
>WQXW01000124.1 GCA_009781575.1 Solirubrobacterales bacterium | reverse complement strand
GAATCCCCCAACGGGGCCTCGGACAGATGTGTTCGCGGCCCCCTGCGTCCGGACCCCACACGTGGCGACACCGCGCGTGCCCCACGCGCGCCGGGTGCGCCGAGTGCGGCGGGTGCGCCTCGCGCGTGCCTGAACGAGCCCAATGCTCGTCCGTCGAGGAGAGCCACACCCAACCCGGCGTCGATCAGTGCAGCAGCAGGTGAAGCGCAAGCACACTGAGGCCGAGCACCACACCGATGCCCACGTTCTGTGCCAGCACCCCGGGCGTTTGACGCCACACGATCCCGTGCACCAGCTCGAAGGCGACCAGGCTGGCCACCACCGTGTACAGCGCGACGTCGATGGCGGTTTGGCGGGACGCACCTGTGGCCCAGGCCACGGCCAACGCGGCCAGTGGGATCGCGCCTCCCCTCAGCAGTCCGAGGTCGTGCGCGAACGCCGCGAAGAACGTTCTTGGTGTGAACGGCTCGTCGGTGCTGAGATGGCGCCCCACGACCGTTGCGTAGGCGTGCGCCACCCAGTAGAGCCACAGCACGATCAGTGCCGAACCGAAGATGTGGAGGTAGGTGTCGCCGCTGCCACTCTCCGCGGCCAGCACCGCCGCCATCGTGACCGCCCCATAGACCACGGCCGAGGGGTTCGCCGACGGAGCGGCGAAGTCGGCCACTCGCCTCAGCAACCCACGCCGCTCGTCCATCGTCGCGGTGCGCTACGGGGAGGGGCTCCAATCGATCGCCTCCTCGCTCCAGTACCGAGTGCCGGCGTCGCGGGCTGCGCCCCGCTCGATCCGGCCGGCGCGAACGGGCGACCACGGGTCCCCTTCCAGGATGCTCTCCACATCGAACTCCTCGGTCGACTCGCCCCCCGGCGGGGTCTCCCACTCGGTGTGCTCTCTCGGCCCGGAGCCATCGCGCTCGGTGGCGGCGGCGTCGGTCAAGCCGCCCGCGAGCTCGCCGTCGAACAACGCGGGGCGCTCGCCGCCGGCATCCTCCGGCCACTCGTAGAGGGGCTCCGCGGGGCTCAGGGCCTCCGCCTCCTCGCGCGCCACCTGAGCGGGGTCGGCGCCGTGCAGGCGCCTGAGCTCGAGGTGGTCCCGGATGGCGAATTCGAGCGATCCCATGCGGTCATCAAACCCTAGCGGGTGGACAGAACGGCACTTTCGGGCAACTCGGGGGCGATCGCGGGACGAGACCCCAAGTGGGCTCTACACTGCGAGGGCCGTCCGGTTCGCCGCTCTGCGGCGCGCGGGGCTATAGCTCAGTTGGGAGAGCGCCTGGATCGCACCCAGGAGGTCGGGGGTTCGAGTCCCCCTAGCTCCATCGCTTCGTCGAGGAATATCCTGCAAATCGCGGGGTCGGGCGGCAACACCCAACTCGGCGCACCGCGCGCGCACCGAGGGCAAGACCGCGGCCTTCGCCCGCCTGCAGCCCGACATGGTCGAGCTTTTCGCCACCCACGACGGGCGCGAGGGCCTGATGTCCTTCGTCGAGCGTCGCGACGCGCGCTTCGCGGGCCGATCAGCGCGAGGAGGCGCCGCTGCGCGGCCGCGTGGACCGGAGCCCCGCAGAGGTCGGGTCCCGCTCATCCAACTATCTGATTCCGATATTATGGGAATATGGTTGAGATGACCGCGTCGCAGGCCTCCCGCAACTTCTCCGCGTTGCTGGATTCGGTCGAGCGTGGTGAGACGATCGTGATAACGCGCTCCGGGGGGCGGGTCGCGCAGATCGCGCCCGTGCCGGCAGCCAACGGCCGCGCGCTGAAGGGGGTGCTCGAGCGCTGGCATGGCGCGCTCGATGAGCAGTTGGAGGCCAACATCGCCTCGGCTCGTGAGGCGGCTTCGGCCGAGCTCGACTCGGACCCGTGGCGAGACTCGGACCCGTGGCGAGAGTGATCCTCGACACCAGCGTGCTCGTGGCCGGCGCACGCGGGTGGCTGGAGGAGAGTGCGCTGGCCGACGAGGACGACGTCGCGCTGCCGGCGGTGGTGGTGGCCGAGTATCTCGCCGGGGTGCTGCTCGACGATGATCCCGCCCGCCGGGCAGCGTTCCTGGCCGACGTGCTCGAGGTGACTCCCGTGTGCGACTACTCCCAGGCGGTCGCCGAGCGCCACGCCACACTGCTGGCGCACGTGCGGCGGGCCGGGGAGCAACGCGGAGCGCACAACCTCCTGATCGCCGCCACCGCCTGCGCCACCGCCCGCACGCTGCTCACCTGCGACAGCCGCGCGCGCTTCGATCAGCTCCCGGGTGTCAGCGCACGCGTCGTCTGAGCTCGCGTGCGCACGTGCAACGTGCCTCCGGGGCCGCGGGTGTTGATCGCGAGCCTCGGCCCTCCCGCGAGCGGCGCGCGCTCGGGGGACTGGATCCTCTGGCTCGCAAACACCCCGCCCCCGCTCACGACCACCTCCACGCCCTCCGGCACGATCACAGTCACGGTGCCGAACACGTTGTGGATCTCGAGTGCGGTGTCCTCGCCGGCGAGCCGCGCCTGGCGCAGGTCGAGGTCGATCGTGCCGAAGACGGCGCGCCACGACGAGCGGGCCGGCAGCGACCACGGTCCGGCGCGCACCAGGTGCGAGCAGAGCGCGCGGTGCCTCTCCGACGGCTCCACCGGCGCGCCGGCCACCTCAGGGGGGCCGGGCAGATCGCGAGCGAGGCGGGCCAGGTCCTCGTCGGTGCGCGCCGCCTGCGCGAGCCCCACGCGCTCGCCGAACTCCTCGAGCGTGAGCCGGCCCTGGACCACCGCGTCACGCAGCAGCGCCACGCTGCGCTCCCGCTCCGCGTCCGACGCGAGGATCGGCGTCGGCCGGGACTCGCGGTCATTCGGGGGCATCGCTCATCGTCAACACCGTACACCCACCGGGCGGGGCGGCGGGGGCGGCTCCCGGCACTCGCCATAATCGGCTGTCACCTTGCTCTCCCCGATCGACACAGCCACCCGCCACCGGATGACACTCTTGGCCGCGCTCGCCACAGTCGTGGTACTGGCGGGGTGCGGCGGGGGCTCCACGTCCACCAACGGCGCCTCCCACCGCCTCACGCCCACCGCCGGCAGCGACAGCAACACCCGCACTCTGAGGGCAAGTTCAACCGAGACGCTCGAGCCTTCCCGAGCGGCCCAGGCCCAGTTGACCGACGAAGAGATGCGCGAATACGACGTCAACGAAGGGCGCTGCCACGACGATGGCGGAGCCGTGCGTGACGTTGGCACGCTGGACGCCTACTGCGCCTTCCCCAACCGCTCCAACGACTTCCACCTCCTCGAATCCGCCAAGAAGGAAGAACTCAGCAACGAAGGAGAATGATTCATCCGGCGCGGGCTCTGCCGGAGGGAGGGGCGCCGGCGCGCGCCCCCTCCCCACCGGTCGAGCAGCATCCGTTTGGTGTTTTGTTTTGAGGATTCGTTCCACGCGGAACCAATCCTCAAAACAAATCCCCCAACGGCGCCTCAGACGGACGTGTTCGACGCCCGGCCAAATTGCGTATTGCCATGGCGCCTGTGGCGCCCAAGCGCCGGCACGGGACTTTGATCGATTTGATCAGGCGCCGAGCGCGTAGCTTTCGACGTCGCGATCGAGTGTGCCCTGCGCGTCGTACTGGCCCGCGTGCAGGTACACCAGCCTGCCGGCGCGATCGAAGAACATCGTGGTCGGCACGCCCTCGAACGACGCCAGCGAGCTGAGCGCTTCGGTGCTCGTCTGGTAGCTGGGGTATGCCACGGTGTGGTGCGCGAGGAACGAACGGGCGTTTGTCGCCTGGTCTTCGGCGTCCGCGCCCAGGAACGCGACCCTGCGTCCGTAGCTCACCGACGCGTTGGCCAACAGCGGGAACTCCGCGCGGCAGGGCGGGCACCACGACGCCCACACGTTGAGCACCACGGGGTAGCCGCGCAGGCTGCGCAGGCGCGCGGCCAGCGCCGGCTCCGCACCCAGCAGCTGGCCGGCCTGGCGGTGCAGCCCCCCGAGCGCCGGCGGCGAGCCGGCGAGTTGCCGTTGGGCCTCCGCGCCAGATGCGGGCATCTGCGGGACGCGCGCCAGCGCGGCGCGGATCTCACTCACCAGCGCCCCGCGCCCCAGCCACCCGCCCACGCTCACGTCGTGGTACCAGAGAAAGTCGCCCGACCGTGAGATCAGCTCCAGGTACGGCTCGTCCTGGACCCTGTAGCCGTCCGCCACGCGGCCGCTCGAGTCGATCGCCACCGGGTAGGCAAGCGGGTGGGGCAACCCATGGAGGAACCGCCCCAGCGCGCCCGCCGACGGCTCCACGCTCGCCTCGTCGATTGCCGTGAGCGCCGGCAGCCCCGCGCGGCCCGCCACGGCCGCGTACGCGTTGAGCGCCTCCAGTTCCCGCGCGAGATCTGTCACCTCCGAGTCCCACGTGTCGAAGAACAGCAGCAGCCGCGGTTTCCCACCCGGGCCGAGCGCCACGCCGCCGCCCGCACCGCCCGCGCCGCCCGCACCGCCCGCGCCGCCCGCACGCGGCAAGGTGACCGGCGTGGCGGGTTCGATCAGGGGGATCTGTGCATAGGAGGTCGTGGAGCGGATCGGCGGATGCCCTGGGAGCAGGCTCGCGGCCGCGCGCGCGAAGAGCGCCGCGAGCTGGCCCACGCTCGCGTACGACATCTGGGTCTCAAAGAGGCGAGACAGCCGCCCGCGCGTGTCGATCACGTACACCGCGGGTGTGTGGTCCACCTGTCCCTGCACGATCTGCGCTTCGATCCCGTACGCGCGCCACACCGGCTCGAGGCGTGCCAGGGGCCCGTTGAGGAAGTGCCACACGTGCATCATCCCGTGCGTTTCCGAGTACGCGCGCACCCAGCGGATCTCGGTCGCGTTGGGGTTTGCGCCCACGCCCAACAGTTGCACCCGCGCGCCCGTCGGCCCGAGCAGCCGCTTGGCCTTCACCATCGCGGTCGTGGTCAGCGGGCAGATCGTCGTGCACTGCGGGTCGTTGAACGCGAGGATCACCACCTTGCCGCGGAACGCCGACAGCGACACCGCGCGCCCGAACTGATCGGTCAGGGTGAAGTCGGGGGCCACCCCGTGTATGGGCGTGCCCGGATCGAGCGTTGGGTTGCTCGCCAGCGCCGCCGCCTGCGACCGTGGCGACGTCGGTGACGTCGGTGACGGCGGTGACGGCGATCGGCGGGTGAACGCGAGCGCGCCCACCATCAGTGCCACGGCCACCGCGCCGACCAGGCCGGCGCGCACCAGCGACCGGCGCGTGCCCGCTCCGAAGCCCCGCACCGCGAGCGCTCCTCACACGACCGCCGCGGCCGCGAGCGCCACGAACAGCAGTGCCAGATAGAGCAGTGAGTAGTGGAACAGCAGCGCCGCGCGCGCCCCGGTGCTCTCGCGCCACAGGCGCAGCGCCAGCACCACAAACACCGCGTCCAGCGCCGCCGCCGCCACGAGGTAGAGGGGTGAGAAGGTGCCCACGATGCCCGGAGCCAGCGTGGCCGCGGTCAGCGCGAACGTGTAGAGGAGGATCTGCCGCGCGGTGCTCGCGCGACCGCGTGCCACCGGCATCATCGGCACGCCCGCCGCCTCGTACCCCGGCGCGATCAGCAGCGCCAGCGCCCAGAAGTGCGGTGGGGTCCACAGCAGCACGATCAGGAAGAGGAACAGCGCTCCGAGGCCGACACTTCCCCGCGCCGCCGCCCACCCGGCCAGCGGCGGCACCGCGCCCGCCGCGCCGCCGATCACGATGTTCTGCGGTGTGGAGCGCTTGAGCACACCCGTGTACACGAGCACGTAGAACGCACCCCCCACGAGCGCCAGCGCCGCCGCCAGCACGTTGTCCAGCGCCCACATGACCAGCCACGACAGTGCCAGCAGCGCGAGCCCGAACACGGCCGCCCGCCGCGGTGATATCCGCCCGGCCGCTACCGGGCGCGACGCGGTGCGCGGGCCCATCAGCCGATCGATATCCCGGTCGAGCACGTGATTGAGCGCGCTCGCCCCGCCACACGCCAG
>WQXW01000123.1 GCA_009781575.1 Solirubrobacterales bacterium | reverse complement strand
GGCCGGCGCGGGCGCGACGTGCGGGCCGGCACGGGCGCTGCACGCCGGGGGGCACGACCGCTATACGCCGGGGGGCACGACCGCTATACGCCGGGGGGCATTGGGGGTTCGCGTACGGGTGGCACGTGGTAGAAGGCAAAGCCGGCGTTGAGCAGGCGGCGCGCCTGCGTGCCGGGGTAGGGCGAGTGGAGCAGCACCACGCCGAGGCGCACGCCGTGGCGTTCGGCGGTGGCCACCAGGCACTTGCCGGCGGCGAGCGTGTAGCCGGTCTTCATGCCGGTGACCCCGGGATAGTGGTAGATCAGGAGGGGGTTGTTGTTGTAGAGGTACACGCGACCGCCGGCGATCGGGAGGGGAGGCGCGGCGGTGGGTTCGCGCACGATCGAGGCGATGCGCGGCTGGAGCAGGTCGTCGTGCGCGAGCACCGCCAGGTCGGCGGCGCAGGAGTAGTTGTCGAGGTTGTAGTAGCCCGACGGTGAGGAGTAGCGCGTGCAGCCGAGGCCCAGGTGGGCGGCTTCGCGGTTCATGTCGGCCACGAAGTGGCGCAGCGAGCCGGCGACGCCCTGGGCGAGCGCGACCGCGGCGTCGTTGCCGGACGGCAGCAGCAGCCCGTACATGAGCGTTTCGACCAGCGCGCGCCGCCCGAGCGGCAGCACCCCGACTTTCGAGCCCGGCATCTCGACGGCCTGGCGCGTGATCGGCACCTGCGCGTGGGCCGGCAGGGCGTGCACCGCCAGCCACGCGGTCATCATCTTCGTGAGGCTCGCGATGCGCACACGTTCGCTGGGGCGCAGCTGCCACAGCACCTGGCCGGTCTGCAGGTTGAACAGCAGGCCCGCGCGGGGGGGCTGGCGCATGGGCACCCCCACCGGCTGGCTGCGCGGCGAGAGGTAGCGCAGCGCGAGCGCGGGGTGTCCCATGGGCAGGCCGATGGCCGAGCGAGCCACCACGGGTCGGCGCGTGTGGGCGGCCAGCTGCGCGCCGCGCCTTCCTTCGGCGGGCCCGCCGCCGCCCACCGCCAGCGCGATGAGAACCAGCGCGAAGAGCCCGGTGAGCGCGGCCGCGACGACGCGCTGTCGCCGCACGTGAGCCCGCCGCTCCTCCCGGCGCGCGTGGAGATGGCGGTGGCGGTGGGGCGAGTAGAGGGGCGAGTTGACGGTCACGGTTCGTCGGGAGGATGGCGAATCGATCCGATGGTGCCGGTTGCAAGCGCCGACGAGGCCGGCGGCGACGGTGGCGGTGCCGCACACTAAAGCCCCGCGGGCGATCGCGCTCGGGGGAAAGCGCCTCCGGCACGATGCTCGCGCGCGAGCGCCACTCCATAGGACGGTGGGAGCGCCGCCGATGCACGGTGGACAGCCGCCCGGCGGTATGCGCCGTCCGCTGAATGCGGTCTCGGGGTGGGTGCGCCGGCCGGTCGCCTCGCCGAGGAGGGGTGTGGGTTCCCTTTGAGCCTGCCGCTTTGATCGCGTTGATGCAGCTTGATCAAGATGATGCGTGTGCGCTTGGCGGGCCCGCGGGGCTCCCCGGCCGGCCTCGAACACACCTGTCCGAGGCGCAGTTGGGGGATTTGTTTTGAGGATTCCTTCCGCGCGGAACCAATCCTCAAAACAAAAAACGCAACGGACGCTGCTCACGACCGGCACCGCTGGAGCTGGAGCGGTGGCAACAGCCCCCCGGGGGCCACCCACCTACAACCCCTCCACGCTCCGCTCGGCGACCACGTCGGAGCCGGGGCGCGCGTGCTCGTCGCGGCGCTTGATCAGCAGCCATTGCGCGCCCGACGCGGATCCGGGCGCCGCCGGGTGGGTGCGTTGCAGCGCGAAGCCGCCGCGCAGCTGGCGCCCGTGCAGCACGAACACCGCGTGGCCGCGCGCGAGCGCCTCGGGCCACGGCACCCGCCCGCCCTGCTCATAGGGGCCGCGATCCCAGATGACCACCCGCCCGTCGGCGCGCGCGGTCTCGAAGTGGAGGTGCTCGAGCGCGTGGTCGGCGACCTGCACCGCCAGGCGCTTGACCGCGGGGTCCATCGAGGGCCCCTTGGGGAGCGCCCAGGAGCGCAGCGCGCCGTCGACCTCCAGACGCAGATCGAAGTGGCGCCGCCCGAGTTGGTCGTGCCGCTGGACCACGAACATGCCGGCGGGCACGCCGCGGATCGCAAACTGCTCGTGGCCCTCCGGCGCCACCCGCTCCACCGCGACCCCCGAGACCTGTGCCATGCGCGGGCCGCGGCCCAGGAAGGCTTCGAGCTCCTCGAGCGCCTCACCGGCACCCTCGGCGTGGACCTCCACCGCGCCGTCGTCGCGGTTGCGCACCCAGCCGGTCAGCGCGAGCGAGCGCGCGCGCCGGGCGGTGGCGTCGCGAAAGCCCACGCCCTGCACCGCGCCGCGCACCACGGCGCGGATCGCCGCGCGCGCGGGTGGCCCGGGAGGCCCGGCGCGCGTGGACGGCGCGGGGTGCGTCGGGGGCCTGGAGGGCGTGGGGGTCATTTGTCGGGACGATGCAACAGCGCGCTGAGCGTGCCGATCAGGATCAGCGCCAGCACGAAGATCGAGATCAGGCTGGCCGGTGTGATGCCCTGATCGACGGCGGCGGAGATGGTCAGGAACGCGAACCCGGCGATGAACGGGAGGGTCAGCAGCAACAGGAGCGGGCGCATTCCCATCAGTACACCGGCAGGCGGGGTGGCACCTGCTTGCGGCGGGTGGCGAACACCCCGATGAGCGCCAGCCCGAAGATGAAGCCGCCGACGTGCGCGAAGTAGGCCACTCCGCCGGCGTTGCCGACGGGATCGGAGAGGCCGGCGGCGCCGTAGAGGACCTGTGTGAGGAACCAGAAGCCCAACAGCGCGAGCGCGGGCAGCTCGACGATTGTGAAGAAGAAGATGATGAAGATGAGCGTGAGCACGCGCGCGCGGGGATACAGCAGGATGTAGCCGCCGAGCACCGCGGCGATCGCGCCGGACGCGCCGAGCGTGGGGGCGGTGGAGTTGGGTCCCACCGCCACCTGTGCGCCGAGCGCCACCAGCCCGCCCAGCATGTAGAACACGGGAAAGCGGATGCGGCCCATCGCTTCCTCCACGTTGGGCCCGAAGATCCAGAGGAACAGCATGTTGCCGAAGATGTGCAGGAATCCTCCGTGCAGGAACATCGAGGTGAACACGGTCTCCCACGTGGCGGGCTGGGGGCCGGGGGTGCCCCTGACCCCGGGCTGGCCCTGACAGGCGACGCCCTGGCTGGCGCCTTCGCTGGTGGGGATCTGGACCAGGTCGCAGTGCTCGCCGGGGTGGGTGAGCTCGTAGGGGATCGCGCCGTAGTGCACGGAGGTGGCGGTGGTGGGGCCGCCGAAGAAGGAGCCGCCGTGGCGAATCGAGAGCAGGTACACGATCACGTTGATCGCGATCAGCGCGACCGTGATCACGGGGAAGCGCTCGTTGGGGATGTTGTCCTTGAGCGGGAACAGAGCCGAGCGCTACAGGGGCACGTGCTGGTCGGCGTGGTAGGAGGAGCGCACCAGCGGCCCGGCGGCCACGTGCAGGAAGCCGAGCTCGCGGGCGGCGGCGGCCAGCGCGTCGAACTCCTCGGGGTGCCAGTAGCGCACCACTGGCAGGTGGCGCTCGGAGGGCCGCAGGTACTGCCCGACGGTGAGCACCTGCACGTGGCTCGCGCGGAGTGCGGCGAAGGCGTGGACCATCTCCTCGTGACTCTCGCCCAGCCCCACCATGAGCCCCGACTTGGTGAGCACCTCATCGCCGCCCATCTCCTTGGCGAGGCGGAGCACCCGGAGGGAGCGCGCGAACTCGGAGCCGCGGCGCGCGAGCGGGTAGAGGCGGGGCACGACCTCGACGTTGTGGTTGAACACGTCGGGTCGCTCGGCGATCACCCGGGCCAGCGGCATCTCCTGGCCCTGGAAGTCGGGCGTGAGCACCTCGACGCGGCAGCCCGGCGCCTGTGCGCGTATCTGGCGGATCACGCCCACGAACGCGGAGGCGCCCTTGTCGGGCAGATCGTCGCGGTCCACCGAGGTGATCACCGCGTGGCGCAGGGCCATGCGCGCCACCGAGCGCGCCACACGCGCGGGCTCCAGCGGGTCGTGCCAGGTGGGCCGGCCGGTCTTGACGTTGCAGAAGCCGCAGCGGCGGGTGCAGGTGTCGCCGAGGATCATGAACGTGGCGGTGCCGCGCTCCCAGCACTCGCCCACGTTGGGGCAGGCGGCCTCCTGGCAGACGGTGTGCAGGCCCTCGGAGTGGATCAGCTGGGAGAGCTCGCGGAAGCGCGGCCCCCCGGGGGCGGGGACCTTCAACCACGGCGGCTTGCGCTCGCGCAGCGGCCGCACCGTGGGCCCGAGCACCTCCAGCACGTCCATGCCGCCGGGGTTGGCCCGCGAGCGCGTGGAGTGGGTCCTCGCCTCGGGGGCGCTCATCCGCTCGCCACCGCCTCGGGCCGGCGCGCGACCGGCGTGCGCACCGGCGCCCTGGGCGCGACGGAACGGGGCGGCTCGGTGGGGCGCGCGCGCGTGCTCGCAGCGGGCGCCCCCGCCGGCGGAGGGGACGCGACCGGCGCGTCGATCCCCAGCCGCCGGGGCGAGACCAGGCGCTGGCGGCGCGCGTGCACCTCGCAGAAGCTGTGGGCGGCGAGGCGGCGCAGACAGCGCATGCCGGCGTCCGGCGCGGGCGGGAGCTCGGCGGCGATCGAGGTCATGTGCACGTCGGGCAGGCCGCAGGGCACGACCCACGAGAACGGCTCCAGATCCATGTCGACGTTGAGCGCGAATCCGTGGGTGGAGATGTGTCGCTGCACGTGCACGCCGATCGAGGCGATCTTGCGCGGGCCGACCCACACGCCGGTGTAGTCGGGCCCCTCCTCTGCGCGGCTGTGGGCGTCGAGGTGGAGCCGCGCGAGCGCATGGATCAGCGCGGCTTCGATCGAGCGCAGGTGCGCGAGCACGTCGGGGACGGCCATGATGGGGTAGCCCACGAGTTGGCCGGGCCCGTGGTAGGTGATGCGCCCGCCGCGGTCGGTGTCGACGATCTCGATGCCGCGCGCGCGGTAGAAGGGCTCGCCCAGCGAGAGCTCGTGCGGGTGGGAGCGGCGACCGCGCGTGTACACCGGGGGGTGCTCCAGCAGCAGGAGCAGATCGGGCAGCTCGTGGGCCTGGCGGCGGCGGCAGAGCTCGAGCTGGGTGGCGAGCGCGCGCCGGTAGGGCACGGTGCCCAGCTGGCACACCCACAGCTCATCGCGGGAGGGGCGGTGTGCGCTCATTTGGACACCAGCGTAGCGGCGGGCGCTCAGAGCGAGAGCGCGGAGGGCTGCTCGAGCAGCGCGCGGATGCGCGCCAAGAAGCGCGCGGCGTCGGCGCCGTAGAGGATGCGGTGATCGCAGGAGAGCGTGACGGTCATCATGTGGGCGAGCGCCACCCGCTTCTTGCCGGCCACCGCACGGCGCGCGACCGCGCCGACCGCGAGGATCGCGGCCTGGGGAGGGTTGACGATCGCGGTGAAGGAGTCGATGCCGTACATGCCGAGGTTGGACACGGTGAAGGTGGCGCCGCCCAGCTCGGGTGGTGTGATCGAGCCGGCCCGCACGCGCTCGGCGAGGAAGCGGATCTCACGCGACACCTCGCCGAGCGACTTCTGGTCGGCGTCGAACACGGTGGGCACCACCAGCGCGGAGCCCGTGGGCTCGGAGCCGTCCACCGCGACGGCCACACCCACGTTGACGCGCGAGTGGAGCTGGACGGCGCCGTCGCGATAGCTGCCGTTGGCGCGCGGGTGCTCGCGCAGCGCCAGCGCGGAGGCCTTGACCACCATGTCGTTGAACGTCGGCGAGGATCGGTCGGAGAGCCGCTTCAGCTCGGCGCGCAGCTCCACGCACGCGTCCATGCCCACCTCGACGCGCAACGCGAAGTGGGGGATCGTGGCCTTCGACTCGGCCATGCGCCGCGCGATCGTCTGCTGGGTGCGCGACAGCTCGCGGGTGGTGGGTTGGCCCTT
>WQXW01000122.1 GCA_009781575.1 Solirubrobacterales bacterium | reverse complement strand
TATTTTCCGCGCTGGGCATCCAGAGGCGAGAGAGGAGCGCGGCACATGAGATTCCCATCGGTGAAGCTGTCTCGGACGGTGGTGTTCGGGGCGAGCGCGTTGCTCGCCACGGGCGCGGCGGCGGGCGCCTTGGCAGCCACGCGCGGCGGCCCCTCGACGATCACGGCGTGCGTGCACAGACACGGCGGGGGGCTCTATCTGCGGGCTCACTGCGCGCGCCGCGACCGGCACATCAGCTGGAACATCCAGGGCCCGCCCGGTGCGCAGGGACCGCGCGGTCCGGCGGGCAGCGCGCGCGGTTCGGGGCCGCGCGGTCCGCAGGGCAAGCCCGGATCGCAGGGCAAGCCCGGACCGCCGGGTAAGCAGGGCGGGCAGGGATTGCAGGGCCCCGCGGGGCCGTCGACGCTGCCCAGGACCACGATCGCGCAGGCCACCGTGAAGGCGGATGTGAACGGCGACGCGACGATCAGCTGTCCCCCGGGCGCGATCGCCACCGGAGGGGGCGGCGATGGGAACGGTCATCCGCTGCTGATCTCGATCCCGATCGGCGGCAACCCGCCGAAGGGGTGGGAGATAGGCGTGGGCGCGGCGCTGACGGAAACCACGGTCACGGTCGAGGCGGTCTGCGCACCGACCTCCTGAGCGATGGCGATGAGCGACGACGCGCAGACAGTGCGCAACGGCACGGGCCCGGCAGACGGCACGGGCCCGGCGTCCGGCACGCGCCCGGGGGCCGGCACGCGCCTGGCGGCCGGCACGCGCCTGGGCCCGGTCGAGCTCTGGCTGGCCGCCCTGGAGCGCGCGCTGGATTTCTACACCGGGGCGCTGGGGCTGCAGGTCCGCCGCCGCACGGGCGACGGCGTGGCGGCGCTCGGCGCGGGTGAGGAGGATCTGCTGGTGGTGCACGAGCGCGGGGACGCGCGCCGGGAGGGAGGCCGCGCGGGTCTCTACCACCTGGCGCTGCTGTACCCCTCCCGGGAGGAGCTGGCGCACGCGCTGGTGCGCGTGGAGCGGGAGGGTGCACAGATCCAGGGCGCCAGTGACCACGGCACACACGAGGCGATCTACCTGGCCGATCCCGAGGGCAACGGGTTCGAGCTGGCCGCGGATCGCCCGCGCGAGCGGTGGATCTCCCTCGAGGAGGAGTTCGCGCGCGGCGGACCGCGGCCGCTGGACTTGTCCGCGCTGCTGGCGACGGTCGAGGGAGAGGCTCCCACGCCCCGGGCGGCGGCGGGTCTGCGTGTGGGCCACATCCACCTGCACGTGGGGGACATCGAGCGCGGCGTGCGCTTCTACCGCGACGTGGTGGGATTCGAGCCGACGGCCGTGATGGGAAGCGTGGCGTTCCTGGCGGCCGGCGACTACCACCATCACCTGGCGCTCAACACCTGGCGGGGGAGCGGCGTGGGACCGATGGGGCCCGACGCGGCGGGCCTGCGCCGCTGGACGGTGCTGGTCGGCGAGCGGCGCGAGCTCGAGGAGCTGGGCGCCCGGGCGCGCGTGGCGGGGCTCCAGGGGCGCGTGCAGGAGGACGGGGCGGTCGAGTTGGTCGACCCGTGGGCGATCACCGTGCGCGTGGCGCTCGGCGCGGGTGGCGCACCGGGGACGGCCCGCTGACAGAATGGCGCGCCGCGAGGCGCGTGATTCCTCCGGCGGAGGGCCGCGAGGAGTGCGCCGCGCAGCCATCGATGGCGGGCGCTCAGGGAAGGACGCGCGCGCTGTGGCGTCTTTCGTCTCGAACCCCAAGTCCACCGCCGGCGCGCCCGAAGCGCCGCGCTGTCAGAGAGGAACCTTCATGTCGATCAGACTCCTGTTTTCCAGCCGCCTGCCGGCCGCCATCTCGGTGCTGGCCCTGGCAGGGTTCGCGCCGGCGACCGCGCTGGCCAGCTCGCACCACAGCAAACACAAGCACCATCACGCCATGCACCATTCGTCCCCCAGTCACTCGTCGGGCATACCGCAGCACAACGGCGGTGACAAAGACAGTGACAACAACGGCGGCCCGAGCGACGGTGACGGCAACTTCTGAGCGAGGTGCAGTCGCGCTGCTGCTCGCCCTCGTGGCCGGGGGCTGCAGCAGCGCTATCGCCGCGCCTCGCGCGGCGGGCCCGAATGGCAGGGGCAGGGTGCAGTCGGCGGGCCGCTTCGGCTGGCTGCACCCTGTCGCGGTGGGCGTGGGTTGGCGCGTGACACGCATCTCGGACGGCGCCACGCTCGCCTATCCGTCCAGCTGGCGCGCGCTGCCGGGCGATGGGGGCACTGCGTCGGCCGCGCTGCGCACACCCCACGGGCGCTACCTGGGGTATCTCAACATCACGCCGCGACAGGGCGGTGAGCGCGAGCGGAGCTGGGGCGCATTCCGCGTCCGCCACAACCGGGGTGAGGGCGACACCGACGTGCGACTCCGCGCGTGGGCCCGCGCGCTGCGCTTCCGCGACGGCCGTGGCGCGTGTGTACAGGACTCTTACACGACGATCACACGCGCGCGCTACATCGAGATCGCCTGCCTGGTGTCGGGCTCGGGCGGGGCCGACGTGATCGTGGGCGCGGCGCCGCCCGGCGCATGGCGCGCGGAGGCGCCCACGATCGAGCGGGCGATCTCAGCGATCACCGTCTGATCGATCGATCACCGCCGGATCAATAGTCTTGGCGCGCATGAGGGCGGTCCAGATCGTCGAGCTCACCGGCCCGGAGTCGGCGCTGCGCCTGGTGGACCTGCCCGAGCCGGAGCCGGAGCCCTCACACATGCTCACGCCGGGCGAGGGTGTGGTGATCGATGTGCACGCCGCGGGCGTGTCGTTTCCCGAGCTCCTCCAGACGCGTGGCCTCTACCAGCTGAAGCCGCCGCTGCCGTTCGTGCCGGGGGGCGAGGTCGCGGGCGTGGTGAGAAGCGCGCCGGGAGGCTCGGAGCTGCGCGAGGGCGACCGCGTGGCGGCGTTCTGCGCCCTGGGAGGCTTTGCGGAGGTCGCGGTGGCGCCGGCGTACCTCACCTTCGCGCTGCCGCGCGCACTGGACTTTGCGCAGGGCGCGGGCCTGGTGCTCAATTACCACACCGCTTACTTCGCGCTGGCGCGCCGCGGGCGGCTGCGCGAGGGCGAGTGGGTGCTCGTGCACGGCGCGGCCGGCGGGGTGGGCACCGCGGTGCTGCAGGTGGCGCGCGGCCTGGGCGCGCGCACGATCGCGGTGGTGTCCAGCGACCAGAAGCGCGAGGTGGCGCGGCGCGTCGGCGCCGACCACGTGCTGCGCTCCGATGAGCCGTGGAAGGACCAGGCGAAGGAGCTGTCGGGCGGGGGCGTGGATCTCGTGCTGGACCCGGTGGGCGGCGAGCGGTTCACCGACAGCCTGCGCGCGCTCGGTGAGGACGGTCGCGTGATCGTGGTCGGCTTCACCGCGGGCTCCATCCCGGAGGTGAGGGTCAACCGGCTGCTGCTGGGCAACACCGCGGTGGTGGGCGCGGGATGGGGCGCCTACGCGATGTCCAAGCCGCAGCTCTGCCGCGAGATCGGCGAGGCGCTCGAGCGCATGGCCGAAGCGGGCGTGGTCAGTCCGATCGTGGGTGAGCGTGTGCCGCTGGAGCGCGCGGCGCAGGCGCTGGCGCTGCTCGAGGCCCGCCGCGCCACGGGCAAGGTGGTGCTGGAAACGGGTCGGAGCTGAGCCGCCCCGGATCGGCCGAGGCGGACGGAGTGTGGCGCTCGCATAGCGCCCGATCAAATCGATCGAAGTGCCCATGCCCGCTTGGGCCCGGCCGCACGGGCGCAATCTGGCGCGGGCTCGAACACACCTGTCGCAGGCGCCGTTGGGGGATTCAAAAAGAGGATTCGTTCCGCGCGGAACCAATCCCCAAAACAAAAAACGCAACGCCCGCTGCTCGACCGGCAGCGCCGCAGCTGCCCCGGCCCCGGCCCTGGCCCCTGCCCTTGCCCCCGGCCCTGCCCCGGCCCTGGCCCCTGCCCCTGCCCTGGCCCCTGCCCCGGCCCTGGCCCCTGCCCCGGCGGCGTGGGTCAGTCGATCAGCCGCCGCCCGAGCCGCCAGATCGCCAGGCGCCACGTTAGGAACGCGAAGGCGATCAGCACGCCGGCGGACACCAGGTCGGCCGGGCGGAGCGTGCCCAGCGAGGCGTCGCGCACGAGCTGCACACAGTGGTAGAGCGGGTTGAAGTGGGCGGCGGTGCTGAATCCGGCGGGGAGCTGGGAGATCGGGTAGAAGGTGCCGGCGACCAGGAAGAGGGGCGTCAGCACGGCGGAGGTGACGTAGTTGAAGTTGTCGATGGTCTTGGCGACCGCGGCGATCAGCACGCCGAAGCACGCCCAGCCGAAGCCGGCGACGAAGCCGATCAGCGGAACGAGGAGCATGCCGGGGCGTGGAGTGAGCCCGAAGGCGATGCCCACGATCAGCGGCGCGACGCTGTAGACGCCGGCGCGCACGGAGATCCAGGTGACCTCGGCGGTGACCAGCTCCTCGACGTCGACCGGCGCGGCCAGCATCGCGTCGTAGGTGCGCTGGAACTGCCAGCGCACAAAGGTGTTGAACATCCCGGGGAAGGCCGAGGCGAACAGCACCGCGGTGGCCACGATGCCGGTGGCGATGTATTCGACGTAGCGCACGTGCAGGAGGTGGGGCACGAACCGCGCGAACCCCAGCCCGAAGGCGAGCAGGTACACGATGGGCTGGACGATCGAGGAGAAGGTGGTGGCCTTCCAGTAGCTCCCGAACAGCACCACGTCGCGGCTCATCACACCCAGCACCGCGGCCGGCTCGAGCCGCCGCATGCGGCGGCCGGCAGCGAGCGCGCCAGCGGCGGTGGCGGGCGGCTGCGCGAGCGCCGCCCCCGCAGTGGCCTCGCCGCCGCCCCCGCCGCCCCCGGCGGTGCCCGGAGATGTGTGATCGGTGCTCATTCGATCTGCTGGCCGGTGAGCGCCACGAACGCGTCCTCGAGGTTGGCGGGGCGGCGCACGCCGTCGGGGGCCTCGCCGTCGAGGACCTCGGCGCGCAGGATCGCAAGCGCGGGCCCGGAGCGCCGGTGGGGCCAGCCGCGGCGCTCGGCCAGCTCGGTGGTCTGCGCCAGCCGTGACGGCGGCCCGTACACCTCGAGCACCTGCTCGCCGGAGTGGGCGAGGATCAGCTGGGCGGGTGTGCCGAGCGCCACCACGCGCCCGTGGGACATGACCGCGACGGTGTCGGCGAGCCGCTCGGCCTCCTCGATGTAGTGGGTGGACATCAGCACGGTCACCCCGGCGGCGCGCAGGCCATCGATCAGCGACCACAGCTCCTGGCGCACCTGGGGGTCCAGGCCGACCGTGGGCTCGTCCAGCAGCACCAGCTGCGGCTGGTGGATCAGCCCGCGGGCCACCAGCAGGCGCCGGCGCATGCCGCCGGAGAGCTCGCGCACCCTCGTGTCGGCGCGCCCGCGTAGGCTGACCCGGTCGAGCGCGCGCTCGACCGCGGTGGCGCGTTGCATGCGGGGCACGCGATAGAGGCGCGCAAACACCGCCAGGATCTGGCGCGCGGTCAGCTCGACGTCGAGGTTGTCGAGCTGGGGCACCACGCCCATCTCCATGCGCGCCTGCTTGGAGCGCCCCGGCAGCACGTGCCCGAGCACCTCGATCTCGCCGCGGTCGGCCAGCGTCTGCGCGGTGAGCATGCGCATCGTGGTCGACTTGCCGGCGCCGTTGGGCCCCAGCAGTCCGAAGCACACCCCGCGGGGCACCTCGAGGTCCAGCCCCCGCACCGCGTCGATGGGCCCGTAGCTCTTGTACACCCCCCGCAGCGATATAGCGGCTTCGGCACACACCCGATGATCGTAGGGTGCGGCGCGTGGCTGCGTCGGTGACCACGGCGGCGCATCACTCGTGTGGGGGCCGTTGGGGGATTCAAAAAGGGGATTCGTTCCGCGCGGAACCAATCCCCAAAACAAAAAACGACACGGCCGCTGCTCGACCGGCACCGCCGGGGCGGGCGCCGGCGCATTTTGCGGGTACGCTCAGCCGCCGCCGCC
>WQXW01000121.1 GCA_009781575.1 Solirubrobacterales bacterium | reverse complement strand
GAGCATGGCAAGGTGGTCCTTGGGGTCAACCACGCGCTGCGCGACTTTCAGACCCAGCGCAACAAGAAGCTGGACCTCGTGATCGGCGAGCCCGCAACATCAGACACAAGTGCGGCGCGCCGCTCCTGCGCACGGGTTCGCGAGCGCCGTGGCGGGCCTAACCCGGCGGCCCCTGGGCCGCACTTGCCTTGCCCTTAACCGCGCCCTGGCCGGCGTCGCCCACCAGCCGCTCGCGCAGCCGCTCGGAGGTGCCCGCGCTCGCGGCGCGGGCCGCGCGCTCGTTGGAGAGCGCCACACCGCGCTCGCCGGCCAGATCCAGCAGCCGCTGGCGCTCCTCGTCGCGCTGGGCGAATCGCAGGAACAACCAGCAGAGCAGGATCGTCGTGAGGAACACCTCCACCACCATCATCGCCCCGCCCGCCAGCGTCTGGTCCGACAGCGCGCTCAGCCCCCGGCGCGCGTCGCTGCTGTCGTACACCGGATAGAACACCGTCTGCGCCCAGATCAACACGTTGCCCAGCACCGCGCCGATGAAGCGCACGCCCGCCACGTAGCCCACCTGTCCCCACCCCTCGAACCAGCGCGGCTTGGGCAGCGGACCGAGCAGCGCCAGCCACAGCAGCGTGCCGAACCACAAAAACGACGCGTGCTCCAGCGCGTGCACGAGGTCGTGGCGGATCGCCAGCTGATACAGCACCGGCAGATGCCACGCGTAGAGGTTGAGCGCCCACAGCGTGACCGCCACCAGGGGGTGCACCAGCACGCGCAGCGGCCGCGTCACGCGGAAATGCAGCAGCGGCGCCAGCATCGCCCCCGTCAGGCCCAGCGCTATGAACAGCGAGGCGATTTCGCCCAGCAGGATGTGCTGGATCATGTGGGCCACCAGCAGTTCGTCCGCGATCGTGTCCGCCGGCCCCACCTGCACCGCCACCACCACCAGCACCCCCCCGACGAACGACGCCACGCGCCAGCCCGGCACCGGCCGTCCCTGGCGCCTCAGCGTGAGCGCGCGCCGGCCGTACAGCAGCAGGTACGCCGCCGCCGCCAGCAGCGGCGGCAGCCACTCAGCGAGATGCAGGCTCTGGGGGTCGAACGCGAGCGGCATCGCCCGAACAAGGCTACGCCACGCCCGTGCCCCGGGCGCGCCACGCGCACACCACGGGCACACCAGGGCCGCACCACGGGCGCGCGGCCGGCGCTCCCCCGATCGCCGCGGACCCGCAGCTTCTTTACCCCCGCTTGGGGCGGGTGTGCAACAGTTGCGCCATGATCGCCGCCCCGAGCTCGCGCGCCCTGCGCAACGCGATGCTCGTGCTCACCGTTGCCGGCCTCGGCGTGGCCAGCTATCTGACCTACGTCCACTACTCCGGCACGCCCCCGGTGTGCACCGCCGGCAACAGCTGCCTGCAGGTCCAGACCTCGGTCTACTCCAAGCTCGCCGGCGTGCCGGTCGCGCTGATCGGCCTGCTCGGCTACGTGGCGATCCTCTTCTCGCTCCTGCTCCCCGATCGCGAGGAGAGCCGCTTCGCGACCGCCGCGCTCACGCTCGTGGGGTTCGGCTTCTCCGCCTATCTCACCGGCCGCGAGCTGTTCTCGATCCACGCGATCTGCGAGTGGTGCGTGTCGAGCGCGGTGATCATGACCATCCTGCTGATCCTCTCGATCTGGCGCTTTCTGCGCGGGGAGGATCTCGCGAGCCGGCCCGCCACGGGGCGTCTCGCGGGGGGAGCCGGCGCGCGCGAGCCGGCCGGCCCGAGCGCCCCAGCGGCGCTCTCGCGCCAGTCGCCCGCCAAGCCGTAGCGCAATCTGGCGCGCGCGGCTTCGAACTGGCGCGCGCGGCTTCGAACACACCTGTCGCAGGAGGCGTTGGGGGATTCAAAATGAGGATTCATTCCGCGCGGAATGAATCCTCAAAACAAAACACGCAACGGACGGAGCGCGGGCGCCTGCGCGCTGTGTGCCCCTCGGCGCCGGTATCGTTCGCGCACGGTGTGCCGGGAAGCCTGGTCGGCGAGGCCTGACCGACCGACCTTGGAGGAGCCCCCGTGGCGCCCGCAGCCGCACTTCCGCTGTTCATCGCCTCGCTGGCCATCACGCTGCTGGCGGCGCGCTCCTTCGCCCGCCGCCTGGACCGCCTCGGCGCGCGCTTCGGCTTCCCCGAGGCGCTGGTCGGCCTGCTGACCGCGCTCGCCGCCGACGGGCCGGAGGTCTCCTCGGCGCTGTTCGCGCTGGCCCGGGGCGAGCACGGGGTGGGCGTGGGCGTGGTGGTCGGCTCCAACGCGTTCAACCTGGCCGCGATGATCGGGCTCAGCGCGCTGCTGGCCGGCGGCGTGCGCCTCACGCGCGACGCGCTGCTGCTCGAGGGCCTGGTGGGGGTCGCCGTGACGCTGATCGGCGGGGCGGTGCTGCTCGGCTGGCTCGCGCCCCTGGGGGCGGCGATTCTCGCGGCCGCGGTGCTGCTCCCTTACCTGCTGGTCGTGATCGGCGGCTCCGAGCTGCTCGCGCACGCGCACGCGCACGCGCACGGGCGCGGGGCGAACCCCAACCACCTGCTCGCCAGGCTCGCGCGCGCGCTCGAGCAGCGCTCACAGGAGGCGAGCGCGCGGCACTCGCGCGCGGACGCCGAGAACCCCACGCACCACCTGCTGGCGCTGGTCGTGGTGGACGTGGCGCTGATCGTGGCCGGCAGCGCGGGGATGGTGCAGGCGGCGCTGGCGCTCGGCGATCATTGGGGCATCTCCACGGCGATCCTCGGAGCGGTGATCCTCGCGCCGCTCACCAGCGTGCCTAACGCGCTCACCGGCGTGCGTCTCGGGCTGGCGGGGCGGGGGGCCGCGCTGGTGGGCGAGGCGTTCAACTCCAACACGATCAACCTCACGGCCGGGGTGATCGTGCCCTCGCTCTTCATCGCGCTCGCCTCGCCCACGGCGAGCGCGAAGCTCGAGCTCGGGTGGTTGCTGGGGATGACCTGCTGGTGCCTGGCCGCGCTGGCGCGCGGCGGTGGGATGCGTCGGCCCGAAGCGGCGGCGCTGATCGGCGCCTACGGAGGATTCCTCGCGATCGTGCTCCGATGACTGGTGTGTGTGGTTAGCTGAGCCTGTCGATGCGCCCCTTCGGCTTCCTGTTGGCCTCCCAGCCCCCCTCGCGGCGCGCGGGGGTGCTGGTCGCGGCTTCGCTGGTGGCGCTCTGCACGCTGCTGATCTATCCCCTGAAGCACCTCGCGCCGGTGGTCTCGCTGGGGGTGCTGTACATGCTGGTGGTGCTGGTCGCCTCGATCGCCTGGGGCCTGTGGCTGGGGGTGGGCACCGCGGTGGCGAGCGGGCTGGCGTTCAACTACTTCCACCTGCCCCCCTCGGGCACGCTCACCTTCAAAGACGGCAGCAGCTGGGTGGCGCTGATCACATTCCTGATCGCCGCCGTGCTGGCGAGCTCGGTCGCGGAGGTCACACGCGCGCGGGCGCGCGAGGCGGCCGACCGCCGCGAGGAGGCCGACCTGGCGGCGGAGATGGCGCGGCTGCTGCTGCGCGGCGGTCGCCTGGCCGAAGACCTGCCCACCGCGGCGGCGCGCCTCTCGCAGGTCCTGGGGCTCTCCTCGTCGGCGATCGAGCTCGAGGCGCGGCCCGGCGATGCGCGGCGCGTGGCCTTCCCCCTGCGCGAAGGCACGCGCCGCCTCGGCACGCTGCTGGTGCCGTCCGACACCCCCGAGACCACGCTGCGCCGCCTGCAGGAGCGGGTGGTGCCCTCGCTCGAGGGGCTGCTGAGCGCCTCGCTCGAACGGGAGTCGCTGCTCACAGGGGTCGTGGAGACCGCTTCGCTGCGCCGCGCCGACGTGGTGAAGACCGCGCTGCTGCGCGCGGTGTCCCACGACCTGCGCACGCCGCTCACGGCGATCGCGACCGCCGGCGAGGCGCTGGCGTCGCCCTCGATCGCCGACGCGGACCGCGCCGAGATGGTCGAGATCGTGCGCGAGGAGACGCGGCGGCTGGCGCGGCTGGTCGACAATCTGCTCGACCTCTCACGGCTGGAGGCCGGCGCCGCGGAGCCGCGGCTGGCGTGGATCGCGGTGGACGAGGTGATCCGCTCGGCGCTCGACGACCTCGCCGCCGAGCCCGAGGAGTTCGCGCTGTCGGTCGATCGCTCGCTGCCGCTCGTGCGCGCGGACCCCGCGCAGCTCGAGCGCGCGTTTGTCAACGTGCTGGAGAACGCGCGCCGCCACTCCGGCGGGCACCCCGTGTCGGTGCGCGCGCGCGCGATCTCGAGCCTCGGGGTGCAGCCGGGCGGCGAGCGGGTGGTGGTGCGCGTGGTGGACCGCGGCCCCGGGATCCCGCCCGCCCAGCTGGAGCGCGTGTTCGAGCCGTTCTATCGCGCCGGTACGCCATACGGCGAGCATCGCGGCTCGGGCCTGGGGCTGGCGATCGCGCGCGGCTTCATCGAGTCCAACGGCGGGCGGCTGCACGTCGAGTCGCTGCCCGGCCAGGGCGCCACGTTCGTGTTCGAACTGCCCATCCCCGCCGCCGAGCCCTCCGCCGAGCCCTCCCCCACGCGCGCCTCCGACGGCGGCGGCTCGCCCGCGCCCGCCAAGACGCCCGCGAGCCGCCGGTGAGCGCGGCGGCGCCCACCAACTCGGGCGCGCCCCAGCGCGTGCTGGTGGTCGACGACGAGCCCCAGATTCTGCGCGCGCTGCGACTGGTGCTGCGCGACGCCGGCTTCGAGGTGGTGCCGGCCGAGAGCGGCGCCGAGGCGCTCGACCGCGCGGCGGTGCACCCGCCGCAGGCGGCGATCGTGGATCTGATGCTGCCCGACGTGGACGGCGTGGAGGTCACGCGGCGGCTGCGCGAGTGGAGCGACATACCGATCCTCGTGCTCTCCGCGGTGGGCGAGGAGGAGGAGAAGGTGCGCGCGCTGCGGGCCGGCGCCGACGACTACGTGACCAAGCCGTTCGGCTCGCGCGAGCTGGTCGCGCGGTTGCAGGCCACGCTGCGCCGCGGCGGGCGCTCGCCCGAGCAGCCCCGCATCCAGGCCGATCGACTCGAGATCGACCTCGCCGCGCGCACCGTGCGCAACGGCGATGAGCCGGTCCATCTCACACCGATCGAGTTCCAGCTGCTGGGCGTGCTGGCGCGCAACCGCGGGCGCCTCATGACACACCGCTCGCTGCTCACCGAGGTGTGGGGGCCGCAGTGCGCCGACGACGTGCAGACCCTGCGCACCCACATCGCGCGGCTGCGCGCCAAGATCGAGCCCGCGCCCAACAGCCCCCGCCACATAGTGACCGACCCCGGCGTGGGCTACCGCTTCGCGGAGTGAGGGCGTGGGCCGTCGGCCGCACACGGCGTTCCAGCCGTGGCTGGCCCTGATGCATGGAGACTTGCGGCGAACGCTCGGGGGTACATCGAGGCCGGGGCGATCGTCATCATGGCTGCATGCCACCGATCACCGACGAGGAATTGGAGCGGCTCGCCCATGATCTGGAGTCCGATCGGGTGGAGCGCAAGAAGGCCATGACCGATCGAGACAAGGTGGCGCAGGCAGTATGCGCATTCGCCAACGATATGCCAGGGCACGGCTTGCCTGGGTATCTGCTCATCGGTGTGACGGATGGAGGTCAGCCGAGCGGCTTGAAGATCACGGATGAGCTGCTGAGGGATTTGGGGGGGCTACGTGAGGACGGGAATGTCCTGCCGCTCCCATCGATGACAGTGGGCAAGCGTTTCCTGAAGGGCGCGGAGATCGCAGTTGTCGAGGTCCGCCCGTCGAGTACGCCGCCCGTGCGCTACAAGGGCCGCCCGTGGATCCGCGTGGGTCCCAGACGCGCCATTGCCACTCCCGAGGAGGAGTCCCGCCTGGCTGAGCGGCGCCGAGCCGGCGATCTTCCATTCGACTCGCGTCCACTCTCGTCGGCAAGCATCGAGGACCTGGACCTGGACCTCTTCGAGCGCACCTATCTCCCGGCGGCGCTTGCTCCGGAGGTGCTGGCGGCCAACGACCGCTCGGTCGAGCACCAACTTGCCGCATTGCGCTTCATG
>WQXW01000120.1 GCA_009781575.1 Solirubrobacterales bacterium | reverse complement strand
CACCAGCTCCGGCGCGGTGCGGCTGAAGAACGACACCAGCCGCTGGTGCTGCTCGGGGTCGTCCACGATCGCGCGCTCGAAGTGCGCCGAGAAGATGTCCCTCACCACCCGCACCGCCAGGTCCGCCTCCTGGAAGACCAGCGCCGGCGCCGTGCTCTCGCGCACCCGCCTCTCCAGCACCTCGTGCAACTTGTGCAGGTACAACAGCTCCCGCTCGAAGTCCTCGCGCCGCGCGCCGTGCGCCGCCGTGCGCACGATCACCCCGCCCCCGCCCAGGTCCAGCTTGGCCGTCTGCTTGCGCAGCCGCTCGCGCTCGCGGTCCTCCAGGCGCCGGCTCACGCCCACGCCCTCGCCCGTCGGCGCATACACCATGTAGCGGCCCGCGATCGCCAGCTCCATCGACAGGCGCGCGCCCTTCGTCTTCAACGGGTCCTTCACCACCTGCACCACGATCTCCTGGCCCGGTCGCAACAGCTCGGTGATCCGGCTGCCCCCGCCCCGGCCGCGCCGGCCCGACGACTCGCCGCCCGGCAGCACGATCTCGTCCACGTGCAGGAACCCGTTCTTCTCCAGGCCGATGTCCACGAACGCCGCCTCCAGCCCCGGCAGCACGTTGTCCACCTTGCCCTTGTATATGTTGCCCACGATCGAGCGCGCGCCGCGCCGCTCGATGTACAGCTCCGCCGTCCTAAAGCCCGCCGGGGGCTTCGCCGCCGTGCGGCGCGCACGCGCCGCCGTCGTACGCGAGGCCGTCGGCGTACCCGCGGCCTCCAACAGCGCCACGCGCGTCTCCGCGCGATCGACGCTCACAAGTACTTGCTTTCTCAATGCTCGATTCCAATCTCGTTGTCAATGGGGTTTTGGCCCCGCGCTCCGACCGGCGCCCCGTTGCCGGGACGCGCGCGAGCGCGCACACGGTCGCCCGCGCGCCGGGGGCGCCGGGGGCGCCGGACGCCCCGGACGCGCGGGGAGCGGGTTCCGCGGATCCGCGGGATCGCGCCGGCCGGCGTCCCGCCCACGGGCGGCCCGTCAATGGGGCTCGCCGGGCCGGGGGGCCGGTCTCTGTCGGTAGGGGCTCTGTGGTCATCTTTCGTTGCGCGCCGCGCGCCCTTTGAGCGGTGTCTCCGCCGCACGCGCTCTGAAGTAGATCGCCTGCAACAGGCCCACGGCCAGCAGCGTCGCTATCACCGACGAGCCGCCGTAGCTCATGAGCGGCAGCGTGACGCCGGTGATCGGCATTATTCCAATCGCCATCCCGACGTTCACGAACACCTGGAACATGAGCATAGCCGCCACGCCACTCGCCACCAGCGAGCCGAAGCGGTCCCGGGAGCTCGCCGCGATGCTCAACGTGCGCCAGATCAGCAGCGCGTACAGCGACAGCACCAGCGCCGCACCCGCGAAGCCCCACTGCTCGCCCACCGCCGCGAAAATGAAATCCGTTTCGCTCTCCGGTACGAATTTGTAGGGGATCTGGGTCGCGTTGGCGCCCCGCCCGTTGGTCTGGCCGGCGCCGATCGCGATCTTCGACTCCACCTGCTGGTATCCCTGCTTCTGGGAGTTCGCCGACGGGTGCAGGAACGCCGTCAGCCGTTCCTCCTGGTAGCTCTTCAACACGTGCACCCCCGCCGCCGGCGCCGCCACCAGCACGCCTCCCAGCGCCAGCGCGCCAGTCGCCAGCAGCACCGCCATGTGGCTCCAGCGCGCGCCCGCCACGAACAGCACGGTCACCGCCACCGCGATGTACACCAGGCCCGAGCCCAGGTCCGGCTGCGCCACCACCAGCATCGCCGGCAGCAGCGCCACCGCCATCGTGCGCCACACCGTGCCCCACGAGCGCACCACGCGCGTGCGGCTCGCCACGAACGCCGCCAGCGCCACGATCAGCAGCACCTTGCCAAGCTCCGAGGCCTGGAAGGAGAACAGCGGCAGGCTGATCGCGCGCTGCGAGCCGTTGACCGAGTGGCCCAGGCCCAGCACCGCCAGGATGATGAAGATCAGCGCCCCGTAGATCCCGTTGCGCCAGCCCTTCAGCCGCGTGTAGTCGAAGCGCGAGATCGCCACCATCGCCACCGCGCCCACCACCAGGTAGATGATCTGGCGGTTGGTGTAGTAGCTCGGGTCGCCCGGGATCGCCCCCCGGGTCGCCTGTTTGAGCGTCAGCACCGAGCAGACCCCGAGGCCCACCACCGCCGCCACCAGCAGCGGATCCAGCGGCAGCCGCACCGCGTGCGCGCGTTCCGCCGGCGCCTCTTCCGGCGCGGTCACCGCCATCAGCGTGGGCTTTACGGTGGTCGCCATCAGCGGTCCCGGTTGGAGGAGGTGCTCGCCATCAGTGGTCCCGGTTGGAGGAGGTGCTCGCCATCAGCGGTCCGCCATCAGTGGTCGGGGTTCGAGCCGGTGGCCAGCTTCAGCGGCTGGTTGAACCACTGCGAGGCCATCAGCCGCGCGATCGGGGCCGCCGCCTTGTCGCCCCAACCGCCCTGCTCGACGGTGACCGCGATCACGATCGGGCGGGTCGGGTCGGCCACGTAGCACATGTACCAGGCCTGTTCGACCTGGTTGGTCTTTTCCGCGGTGCCCGTCTTGCCGTACACCGGGTGCGCGGCCTGGTCCCACCCCGACCACACGTCCGCCGAGGTTCCGCCGGCCTCGCTGGTGGCGTCGTGGATCCCTTCCATCACGTAGCTGAGGTTGGTGGGGTCGAAGCGGATGTGGCGCGCCGGCGAGAAGGTCAGCGCCTGCGCCAGGTCGCCGTTGGAATCGTCGATCGCCATGCCCAGGTGCGGGCGCACCACCGTGCCGTAACCGTTGTTCATGTAGGCGTTGGCCAGCGTCGAGTAGGCCACCGCCATCTGCAACGGGTCCGTCTGCAGGCTTCCCTGGCCCACCGCCAGATCCATGTTGTAGCCCACCGTCCACGGCTCGCCCGGTTCGGCCACGATGTAACAACGGTGGCCGTGGTGCGCGCGCTCGCATTCCGATTCCAGCTTGTTCTGTTCGGCCAGCCACCGCTGGCTGGGCACCGTGCCGGTCGTCTCACTGGGCAGGTCGATCCCCGTCGGCCTGCCGATCCCCAGCCGGTGGGCCATGTTCTGGATCACATCGCCGTGGCTGTTGGCCAGCTCGCCCACGGTGAAGAAGTAGGTGTCCGAGGAGACCTTCAGCGCTTCCACCAGCCCCACCGCGCCGTAGTCGGCCTTGTTGGCGTTGCAGAACTGCTCCGCCCCCACCGTGATGCACTGGCCCCCGCCCAACCCCTCGAACGGGTCGATCACGCCGCTTTCCAGCGCCGCGATCGCCGTGATCGGCTTGAACGTCGAGCCGGTCGGATAGTCGCCGTTGGCCGCGCGGTCGGTCAGCGGCGCCGGTTCGCCCGTGCCGATCCCCTCCAGCGCGTCCAGCTCTTTTTCGGTCAGCGGCTTCGCAAACTTGTTGGGGTTGAACGTCGGGTAGGAGCCGATCGCCAGGATCTGGCCGTTGCGCGGGTCCATCGCCACGAACCCACCCGCATCCGCCGAGCCGCCGGACAGTATCTCGTCGCGCAGCCCCCGTTCGGCCTCCCGCTGCAGCCCCAGGTCGAGTGTCACCTTCAGGCTGTACCCCGCGCGCGGCTGTGTCACCGGCAGGTTCACCGGCACCGGTTCGCCCAGCGCGTTCACCTCCACCTTCTGCTCCCCCTCGCGCCCGCGCAGGTAGCGGTCGTAGTAGTACTCCAGCCCTTCCTGGCCCACCACCGTGCCCTGGGTCACGCCGCGGAAGCCCGACATTTTGAGCTCGCGCTTGTTGATCTGGCCCACGTACCCCAGCGCCTGCGCGGCCATTTCACCGTACGGGTACTGCCTGATCGCCACCGGCCGCTGGGTCACGCCGGGGAAATCGTTCTGGCGCTCCGCCAGCACCGTGAGCGCGCCGGTGCCCGCGTCGGTCTCGATCGTCACCGGCGCGTAGCTCACCTGGTTGCGCCCCGCGATCACCAGTTCCTGGATGCGCCGCCACCGCATGTGCAACAGCCTGCCCAGGCGCCTGTACAGCTCGATCCGCGGCCGGCCCGCCGCCGGCAGCTCCGACGGCACGATCTGCACCGCGTTGGTCACGCGGTCGGTCACCAGCACCTTGCCTTCGCGATCCACGATCTGCCCGCGCGGCGCCGGGATCGGCAATTCGCGCGTCACGTTGGCGTTGGCCTTCTGCACATACTGTTCGCCACTCAGCACCTGCAGGTACCAGAGGCGGAAGAACACGATCCCGAACATCACCAGCGCCACCGCGCCCAGCACCGCCACGCGCAACGCGATCTGGGGAGGGATCCCCGCGCGCTCCTCCGGCGGGGTCACCGGCTCCAGCGCGCTCATGTGCGCGACAGCGGACTCAGTCCGCCAGTCGAGTATGCCCGCCCCCGCCGGCGCCGGCCGCGCTGCTGCTCCGGCAGGCTGCCCCGCAGGCAGCGGCGCACCAACCAGAAGAACGGCAGCGCCACCGCCGCGTCCACCACCGTGCCCAGCGCAATCTGGCGCACCAGCTCGAGGCTCACCGGCGCCTCCACGCCCAGCAGGAACTCCATGATCGAGTAGCCCGTCGCCGCCGCGAACGACGCCAGCGCGCCCACCGCCAGCGGCACCAGCGCCGCCTGGGGATCGCGCAGCTCGCGCAGCCGCCCCGCCCAGTAGCCGATCAGCGTGAACACAAACGAGGTGATACCCAATGTCTGCACCAGCGCCAGGTCCACCAGCAGCCCGATCCCAAAGCCCGCCACCGCGCCCACCAGCGAGCCGCACAGAAGGCCGATGAACGCCACCAGCAGCGGCGAGAGGTCCACGGTCACGCCCAGCACCGGCACCTCCGACACCACGCCCGCCTGCAACAGCACCACCACCACCGCCACCGCCGCGATGCGCCCCAGCAGCGCCGGGCGCAGCTCCTCCACACCCATCAGCCGCCACCTCCCGCCTGCGCTCCCGCCTGTGCCACCTGGCCCGTGCCGGAGCCGGAGCCGGAGCCTTCGCCACTCTGCCCCCCCTGCCCCCCCGGCGGCAGGCTGGCCGCCAGCGTGGCCAGCCGTTCCGGGCGCGAGCGGTGCGCGTAGGTCAGCACCTGCACCACATCGAGGTTGCGCAGTTCCGCCAGCGGGCGCACGTTGACCAGCTTGAACGGGCTTTCTTCGTTCACCGACGTCACCTGGCCGATCGGGATGCCCGGCGGGAACAGCGATTCCCCTTCGCGCGAGATCGTGCCGTTGGTCACGATGTACTGGCCCGGCGCCACCGAGGCGCTGGCCGGCAGATACTGCATCGCCAGATCGCCCGGTTCGCCCACCTTGGGCTCCAGGATCCCCCACGTGCCGGTCATGTTCACTTTCGCCGTCACCTCCACCGCGCTGTCGGTGATCAGGCTCACCTGCGCGCCGTCGGAGGCCGCCAGCGTGACCTTGCCCACCAGCCCTTCGCCGTTGACCACCGGATCGTTGACCCTCACGCCCGCCCCGGTGCCCTTGTCGATCGTGACCGTCGAGTACCAGAAGTTGGGCGACTTGCCCACCACCGTCGCGCTGACCGGTGTGTACTGGCTCAGGTGCGCCTGGTTGTCGAGGTGGAAGAGCCGCAACAGTTCGTGGTAGCCCTGGCGTTCGGCCTGGCTGGCCACCACCTCTCGGCGCAGCGCGCGCAACTGTGCGCGCGCCGCGTCGCGCTGGCTGCGCGCGTTGAGCGTGTCCCCGATCCAGCCGAACGCGTCCCGCACCGGCTTGAGCGCCGCGTTCGCGCCGCTCTGGATCGGCGAGATGATCGTCAGGAAGTCGCGCTGCACCGCGTGCAGCCGACCACCCGGAGACTCGCCGAAGTACGCAGTCAGGAGGATTAGTGACAGCGCGACGAGCAGTGCCAGCACCGCCCGCCGCCGCCGAACGGTCTTGCGGTACACGGATCGTTCCTTCCGAAGGCTCCGTCTAGGCCGAAGTTACCTCGGTCTAGGAGAAGAGTACGACGCGATCGAGCGGAGTGCCTCGCCGGCCGCGGCCCCCGCCACAACGCGGGGCGCTCCGCGCGCGGGAACGGTCCGGCGGCCATGCTCAGCGGTCCCGCGGCCAT
>WQXW01000119.1 GCA_009781575.1 Solirubrobacterales bacterium | reverse complement strand
TCGGAGATCGCGCTGCCCACCCCCGCGCCGGCCTGGATCACGAGGTCGTGCCCACGCGTGGCGAGCTCGCGCACGCCCGCCGGCGTGATCGCCACCCGATACTCATCGGGCTTGATCTCGGTGGGCACGCCGATCCTCATCGCGTGAGCGACCCGCCGCGCGCGGCCGGCAACACGCCGCGCACAGTCGGCAGCACGCCGCGCAAAGCCGCCGACGCGCCGCGCACAGCCCGCCACCGGCGCGGGTCAGCCGTGGCGGCGCCCCTGCGCGATCAGCTCCCACGCCTCGCTCAACACGGGGCGCAGGATCGACTCGATCTCCTCGAACTGCTCGCGCCCGGCGATCAGGGGGGGCGAGAGTTGCACGATCGGATCGCCGCGGTCGTCGGTGCGGCAGATCAGCCCGCGCCGGTAGAGCTCGCCGGAGAGGAAGCCCCGCAGCAGCTGCTCGGACTCGCGCGCGTCGAAGCTCTGCTTGGTGTGCTTGTCCTTGACCAGCTCGATCGCGAGGAAGTAACCGGCGCCGCGCACGTCGCCCACGATCGGCAGATCGCGCAGGCGCTCGAGCGTGGCTCTGAATTCGCCCTCGCGCTCCAGCACGCGCTGGGGAAGGCGCTCGCGGTCGATCACGTCGATGTTGGCCATCGCCACCGCGCACGCCAGCGGATGCCCGCCGAAGGTGAATCCGTGGTTGAAGATCGCGCGCCGGTGCAGGAACGGCTCGGCGACGCGCTCGGAGGCGATCACCGCGCCCATCGGCGCATACGCGGAGGTCATGCCCTTGGCGGTGGTGATCATGTCGGGCTGATATCCGTAGCGCTCACACCCGAACCAGTGCCCCAGCCGCCCCCAGGCGCAGATCACCTCGTCGGAGATCAGCAGCACGTTGTGGCGGTCACAGATCTCGCGCACGCGCTGGAAATAACCGTCCTGTGGCACGAAGCAACCGCCGCTGTTCTGCACCGGCTCGAGGATCACCGCGGCCACCGTGTGGGGCCCCTCGAACTCGATCGCCTCCTCGATCGCGTCGGCCGCCCACAGCGGATCGCGTGGCTCGGGCCAGCGGTAGGAGTTGGTGTTGGGCACGTGCCGGCCGCCCGGCGTGAGCGGCTCGAACGGTTCGCGCAGCGGCGGCAGGCCGGTGGCGGTGAGCGCGCCCATCGAGGTGCCGTGGTAGGCGAGGTGACGCGCGATGATCTTGTGCTTGCGCGGCTCGCCGGTGGCGGCGTGGTAGGCCTTGGCGAGCTTCCACGCCGACTCCACCGCCTCGGAGCCGCCCGACACGAAGAACACGCGGTTCAGATCGCCGGGCGCCAGCGCGGCGACACGCGCGGCCAGCTCGATCGCGGGTGGGTGGGCGTAGCTCCAGTTGGTGTAGAAGCCCAGCCGCGCGGCCTGCGCGGCGGCGGCGTCGCCCAGCTCGGCGCGCCCGTGGCCGATGTTGACGCAGTACAGCGCCGACAGCCCGTCCAGGTAGCGCTTGCCGTGGGTGTCGTACACGTAGCAGCCCTCGCCCCGCTCGATCACCGGCAGCTCCTCGCGCTCGTAGGCGCCCATGCGCGTGAAGTGCAGCCACAGGTGGCGCCGCGCCAGCTCCTGCAGGTCGGTGTGGGTGGCGCCTTCGGGCGCGACCGACGGCGGCTCCTGGAGTGCTTTGGACATCCAGGACCACGGTACTACGTCGACGCCCGGCAGGACGGGCGCGCCGCGTCGCTCAGAGCTCGTGGCTCGCCAGCCGCAGCCCGCCCTGAGCTTCGTTCTCGCTGGTCGCCCTGAACGCGGGGACCGTCTCGCTGGTGACCAGCCCGTGCTCGCTGGTCAGCTCGTCGACGATCTCAAACGAGCGGGCCGCGCGCGCCGGTGTGTCGATTGCGATCGTCAGCGCCGGAACCTGGCGGCGTATCTGAAAGAGCCTGTCGCCGTGGGGGGCGTGGTCGCCGTGGAAGCCCATATGCCGCGCAACGTTGTCGCGCCCGCCGCGTGGGATTCGCGCAGGCGGCGGACGATCGCGTGGTGAACGGCTCACCGTTGTGGGTCGCGGAGTTTGATGTGTACACCGTCAGCTTCTGCCACATCGCCAGACCGTGCTCGTCGGTGGAAGGCAGCTCGTGCGGGGTGGCCAGCGGTTGGCCGTCGCGCTTGCAGATACGCACCCGCTCCAGCGTGAACAGCGGTTCGCGCAGCAGAGCGCCCAGCTCGGGGAGGACCTCGGCGATCCTCTCACCCACGCCGACCGCGATCACCATCACCGGCACTTGGGCGTTGCGGTCAAAGAACCTGGCGCGCGCGCGGCGGCCGCGGCGGGTGCCGTCCACACCCAGCAGCACCGTGGCGCCGGCCACGCCCCGCCGGTGGAGCAGCTCGGTGACGGCCGCGAACGCCGGCGTGCCACACACCCGCTCCCGGCGGCCGAGATAGATGGTGAGCTTGGCCGCCTCTCCTAACTGCTCGGGCAAGCGCACCCCGCCCAGCTCGCCACCGAGCAGCCGCGCGCGCTCCAGCGTGATCAAACCCCCGCGCTCGAGCCGCGACACCTCGTCGAGCGTCGACTCGATCCGCGCTCGCTTGTCCACCGCCACCGACACGACCGGCAGGTCTTCGGAGAGGGTCAGCACCCGGTCGGTGTGCATGTGGTGGCGCCGCCCGAACCCTTCGGCGCCACGCAACAGAATGCTCGCGTCCAGCCGGTGGGCGCCGTAGATGTCGAGCAGCTCATCGCCCAGCAGCCCATCCTCGGTGCGGTCGCGCTCCCCGAAGTAGGTGGTCAGCTTCAGGCAATCCTCGTTCACGCGTGTGCTCCGATCGTGTGCCCGAGCACGGCGAGCGCGAACCCCGCGGCGAGGCTCACCAGCATGTTGAGCATCGCGCCACGGATCGCGCTGTCCTCCGCCAGACGGTGCGTCTCGAACATCCACGTGGAAAATGTGGTGAACGAGCCGACCGTCGCCGTGCCCACGACCGTGTAGAGAGTGGATGTCAAACCGATGCCTGCCAGCAGCCCCAGCACGAGCGCGCCGACCATGTTGATGGTGAATGTGCCGTAGGGGAAATCACGTCCCACGCGCCCAGCGCGCCCCACAGGTCCTGCACGTCCCGCGCGCCCTGCACGTCCCGCGCGTCCTGCAGGTCCCGCGCGTCCTGCACGTCCCACGCGCCCAGCGCGCCCCGGACGCCCCACACGTGCCGAAATCAGCGCGTCCACCAGGAAGCGGCCGATCGCACCGAGGCCGCCGACCAGCAGCACCGCGCACCACACCCAGGCGCTCACACCAGTCTCCGGGTGCGTCGCACCAGCGCGGTCGCGATCGAGATCGCCGCGTAACCCGCCGTGATGCTGGCCGCCGCATAACCGGCGGCCAGGGCGTATCGGTGCGCTTCCACGATCGCCAGCAGCTCGACCTGTACCGTGGAGAACGTGGTGTAGGCCCCACAGAACCCCGTCCCCAGCAACGGCCCACGGTAGGTGGACTGGGGCAGGCGCTCCTGGAGTCGGGTCGCGAAATAGGCGAGCGCGAACGAGCCGGTGATATTTACCGTGAACGTCGCCCACGGCCAGTCCGGTGCGCCCCCGCTCAGGCGACGACCGATCCAGACCCTCGCCACGGCGCCGATCGCCCCGCCCGCGAAGATCGCGGCCAGCTCTCGACGATCCACATTCACGGCAACGCCCACGGCGCCGACACTGCTCCTCTCGCGTTGAGGGTTCGTCAGCGAAAGGAGCCATCAGCCCTTTTTCCTGCGGTGGGCGGTTCGAGCTCCGGCTTGGCCGCGCGCTCGCCAGGACTCCATCTGGAGCGCGACACGATAGCGCACCGTCGCCGCCGGACAGCGGCGGCCCCGTACAGCTCGGTGCGGCGCGCCAGCTGCGGCTCCCCCCGCGTCCAGAGGCCAATAGGGTGGCGACCAGATGTTAGATAGATGCTCGTCCATATGTTAGTTTGCGCGGTGTGGCCTACCGGCGGCGGATCATCGACGAGGCGCTCGACGAGCTTTTCCCCCACCTGACGGCCGTCGCTTTGGAGGGCGCCAAGGGCGTGGGCAAGACGGCCACGGCCACTCAGCGCGCCGCCACGGTTCTGTCGCTCGACAACCCCGGCGAGCGCGCCGCGCTGACCGGCAACCCGGACCTCGTTGTGCAGGTGCCACCGCCGGTGTTGATCGATGAGTGGCAACTCGAGCCGAGTGTTTGGGACCGCGTTCGCCGAGCGGTCGACGACGACCCCACCGGCGTCACCTGCGCACCAAGAGCGGCGATCACGAGATCGACCTGATCGTCGAGGGTGAAAACCGATCGTGCGTCGCGCTGGGGCGAAGTTGAGCCCCACCGTCGACGACCACGACGTGAAGCACCTCAACTGGCTCCATCGGCAGATCCACGACAGATTGGTCGACCGAGTCGTGGTCTACACCGGCAAGTACGCCTACCGCAGACAAGACGGCGTGGCGGCCATTCCGCTCACACTCCTCGGACCGTGAACGCTCTCCGGAGTCAGGTCGGGGGCGTTGGTGAGTGAGTGAGTGAGTGAGTGGCTGCCACATGCGGCAGCTAGTGCGAGCCACTGGCGGGCCACGCGCGCATGGCGAGCGCGGCGCAGCCGAGCAGCTCCTCGCTGCTCGCGCCGTCGCGGGCGCGGGCGTTGATGCCGGCCATGTAGCGGCCACTACAGAAGGCCGTGTGGGACATCCGATCAAAGCGAGGACTGATGAACGTTCAATCTCCAAGCCCGGCCAGCTCAGCCGACGAGCACACGTTGCGGCTGGCCCAGCTGGCGGCCGTGACCCCGGTGCTGCTGGACCGCCTGGGGGCCCCGTCCGGGCGGGCCCCGCTGCTCGACCTCGGCTGCGGCGTCGGCGAGCCCGCGCTCGCCGCCGCCCGCCGGTGGCCGGCCGTGGTCGGCCGTGGTCGGCCTCGACCAGGACGCGCAGGCGCTCGAGAGCGCCCGGGAGCGGGCGCGCGCCCAGGGGCTGGACAACGTCGAATTCCGCCAGGGCTCCTTCGAGCATCTCGGACTGGGGTCCTGTGACCCCGCCCGCCTCCCAGCCAGGCCGCGTGCCGTCCGAGTTCAAACAACTGACCCGCACCGCTTTTCGCCGACCTTCGCTGAGCTTCGGGAGCAGTGGAGACGGCGGGAGTTGAACCCGCGTCCGCGATTGCGTGAGAGATGGTCTCTACGAGCGTAGCCGGCGCTCTGCTCTCACCCTCCACTCGCCTCGCCGGCGGGGTTGCGGAGGACCAGCTCCCTGTGATTTCCCTGGCTCGGCGGGAGCGGGCCTCACCGGGTTAGCCTGCTGCCTGATCCCGGCGCCCCCCACCACAGGCGAGTGAGGGCCGAGACCTCGTGCCTAGGTTCTAGCTAGGCAGCGAGGGCGTACTCATGAGAGTCCGCACTTATTTTGTTCCCGGGTGTTTTACGAGGCCGCCCGGGACCTCGACTCGCAACCATCCCCACGAGCCGACCGCGTCGAAGCCTGTCGTCCCCATGGGCTTTTCATCAAGTGTAGCGCCGGGCGGCTCCCCGGCCGTGACGTGGCCGATGCCCGCCGCCCGTCGCCGCCCGCTGCCGATCGCTGCCGGTGCGCGCGCTCCCGCACGCGCACAAAAAAGCGACGCGGTTCCGAACCGCTTTGAGGACCAACTCGCGCTCGGGCCCGGAGGCTCAGCGGTGTTGGTGGCGCGGCCTCACACCTCGTGGCCTCGCTCTTTTGCGGCTCGGTTCCGCGTCTCAGTTCAACCTACGCCCGGGCCCTCGCCAATGCAAGCGCTCGCCGGCCAAGTTCGCGCATTCTCCGAGAAATGGTTGGTGGCGGGCTCCGCGAGCGCCCGGCGAGCGCAGCGCGGAGCGCTTGGGCGGGACCGCCGGAACCCGGCGGCGACGGTGCCACAATGACGGTATGGCCAACGAGGAGTTGCCCGTGGTCGCGCCGCGCACGATCCCCACCGTGCCGGCTGTGCCCGCTGTGCCGGCCGTGCCCGCTGTGCCCGCGGTGGCGGTCGGTGGGGGCGAGAGCGCGCCGGAGGGGTCGCTGCGCGAGAACCCCTTCGCGGTGGGCGAGCGCGTGCCGCGGCAGGAGCGCCGGCGAGGGCGCGGGGGCCGGCGCGCGGGCGGCGCGCTCGCGGGTGCCGGCGCGCTGGCGGCGAAGTTCGCGGCGCAACTGAAGGCGCTGCTGCTGCT
>WQXW01000118.1 GCA_009781575.1 Solirubrobacterales bacterium | reverse complement strand
GCGCTGTCAAAGGAGATGCAGTCACCCGAAGGGGGTGACAATTGCACGCTCAGCGACGTGAACGCGTCTTGGCGCGCTCTCCACCACCGGCCCGGCCCGCGGCCTCGGCCTCGGGCTCGGCCTCGGGCTCGGGCTCGGGCTCGGCCCTCTCAGCTCCCCCCGCGCCCTTGGCCGCCTTCGCGCCCTTGGCGCCCCTCACGCCCTTGGCGCCCTTGGCGCCCTGGCCCCCCTGGCCCTTGAGCTGCGAGAGGCTTTCCTCCAGCACCGCCATCAGGTCGGGGGCGCTCGTGGCGGGGGGCAAGGGCGGGGGCGGAGTGAGCTGCTCGCCGTGGCGCTTGCCTTCGATCAGGCGCGTCAGGTGGGCGCGATGCCGGTCCTCGTAGCGCTCCGGCTCGAACGGCACGCTGAGCTCCTCGATGATCGCCACCGCGCCCTGCACCTCCCTCGCCGACGGCTTGCGCCCCTCGCCCGCGCCGGGGATCTCGCCGCTGGGGCGCACCTCGTCGCCGAAGAACATCGTGCTGAGCATGAGCATGTCCCGGTGCGCGCGAATGGCCACCAGCTGCTCCCGGGTGCGCAGCACCAGGCGCCCCAGCGCGACCTTGCCGGAGTCGCGCATCGCCTCGACCAGCAGCGCGTAGGCGCGCACCGGGCCCTCGCCGTCCTGCGCCGGCGCCATCAGGTAGGGATGGTCGAAGAACATGGGATCGATCTGCTCGAGGTCCACGAACTCCTCGATGTCGATCGTCTTGGACTTGTGGGGCGCGGCCATACGCAGCTCGTCGTCGCTGAGCAGCACCCACCGGCCCTCCTCCACCTCGTACCCCCTGGCGATCTCCTCCCACGGCACCTCGACGCCCTCCTCGGCGCACACGCGCCTGGTCTGGATCGGCGAGCTGTCGTTGGCGTGCAACTGGCGGAAGCGCACGCGCTGGTCGCGCACCGCGCTGTGCAACGACACCGGCACGTTGACCAGGCCGAAGCTCAGCGAGCCCGACCACATCGGGCGCGGCATCAGCGTGGCCTCCCCGTCGCGGGGGTGCCGCCCGGCTCCCGCGCCCGCGCGCGGCGCTTGGCGGGGGTTGCGCTCCGACCGCGTGCCCCTTTCGGGGCGCCGGCGTCGAGGCTCGCCTGCAACACGGCCAGGAGGTCGTCGGGCGCCTGCGCGGGGGCCTCCACCTCCTCGAGCTGCAGCTCCTCGCCGGCGGCCTTCTGGCGGATCAGCTCCATGACCGCTTCGCGGTAGGTGTCGTGGTGGCGCTCCGGCTCGAACGCGGCGTCCAGCTGGCCGATGAGCGCCTGGGCCATCTCGCGCTCGCGCGCGGTGGGCTTGCGCGCGGGAGCGGCGATCTCGAGCGCATCCGGTGTGACCACCTCGTCGGCGAAGCGCATCGCGTGCATCGCCAGCACCTCCTCCAGCGGGCGGATCGCCACCAGGCGCGCGCGGTTGTGGAACACGAAGCGCCCGATCGCCACGCGATCGGAGCGGCGCATGGCGGTGTGCAACAGGCGGTAGGCGTCCTCGCCATCCTTGCCCGGCCCCAGGTGGTAGGTGCGCTCGTAGTGGACCGGGTCGATCTCGGCGCGCGACACGAAGTGCTCGACCTCGATCAAACGTGCCCCCGGGCCGTCGGCGGCGGCGATCTCCTCCTTGGACAGCACCACGAACTCGCCGGGCCGGATCTCGAAGCCCTTGGCGATCTCCGCGTAGGGCACTTCGACCCCCTCGTGCTCGCAGAAGCGCCGGTGTTCGATCGCGGCGCCGTCGGTGAGGTTGCGCTCGCGGAAGCTGACACTCTTGGACTCGATCGCGCTGTACAGCTTGACCGGCACGCGCACCATGCCAAATGCGATCGTGCCGTTCCAGATGGAGCGCGGCATGGCGCTCAGGCCCCCCCACCCCGCGACACCGGGGGCAGGCTGCTCACCTCACCGGGATCGGGCAGCGTTTGCACCAGTTGCAGCATAGGGGCGAACAGCTCTCCGTCGCGGTCCAGCCGTTGCAACACCGCGGCCGGCTCCGCGCTCAGCTCGAGCTCGCCCGGCGCGCGCGCCGCGCGCTCCACCTCCTCCCAGTGCAGCGGCGTGGAGATCGTGGGGCGCTCGCGCGCGCGCAGCGAGTAGACGCTCACGGTGGTCTTGTGGGGGTCGTTCTGGCTCCAGTCGATCAGCACCCGCCCGCGGCGCAGGCTCTTGGACATGCGCGACACCACCCACTCGGGCCGCCGGCGCTCCAGCGCCTCGGCCACCGCGCGCGCGAACCGCTTGGTCTGCTCGTAGGAGGCGGCGCTGTTGAGCGGCAGGTACACCTGGATCCCCTTCGCGCCGGAGCTCTTCACACAGGTGAACAGCCCCAGCGACTCGCACAGCGCCCTCACATGCAACGCCACCCGGCAGCACTCGCGCTGCCCCACGCCCACGCCGGGATCGAGGTCGAACACGACCATCGTGGGGCGCCGGGGCTCGTGGCACAGCGAGAGGCTCGTGTGCAGCTCCAGCGCGGCCAGGTTGGCCATCCACAGCAGCGAGGGCAGGTCGTTGGCGAGGCAGTACTCGATCGCGTCACCCCCGCGCGCGGCGGCGATCTCGGCGGTGGCCAGCCACGCGGGCCGCGGTGAGGGACAGCGCTTCTGGTAGAAGAACCCCTGCTCCACGCCGTTGGGGTAGCGCTTGAGCGTCACCGGCCGGTCGCGCAGGTGCCCCAGCAGCGCCGGCGCCACGCGCGCGTAGTAGTCGAACACCTCCCCCTTGGTGAACCCGGCATCGGGGTAGAGCACCTTCTCGCGGTTGGAGAGGCGCAGGCGCCGCCCCTCCGCCTCGATCTCGGTGTGGGTCTCGGTCTCGTGCACGACCTCGTAGGGCAGCTTCCCGGGCATACGCGCCGCCGGCCGCGCCGGCGGTGGTGACAGCGGCGGCGGCGCGCTCGCGCCGGCCTCCGGGGTCGCGACGTGCGCGCCGGCCTCGTGCGCCGGGGCGTGCGCGCCGGCCTCGTGCGCCGGGGCGTGCGCGCCGGCATCCACGGCGGCGGGCGGCTGCTCGAGCACCACCTCCGCGGCGGGCTTGTCGTCGCGCAGGCCCTTGTAGGAGGGTTGGCGCAGGATGCGCTGGCGGGTGAGCTCGGCGAACTCGATCTCGGCGACCAGTTGGGGCTCGCAGAAGCGGGCCTCGCGCGGCGGCTGCGTGCCGCGCCTGGAGAAGGGGCTCGAGGGGCGCGCGAGCGAGGCCAGCCGCTCGGTGAGGCGCTCGAGCTCGCGCTCGCCGAAGCCGGTGCCCACCCGCCCGGCGTAACGCAGCGCGCTGGAGTCCTCGGAGTGCTCGTGATATCCGATCAGAAGCGCGCCGATCAGCCGCGCGCGGCGGCCCTTGCCGGGCAGCCACCCGCCGATCACGAACTCCTGGCGCGCGTGGTTCTTGATCTTGAGCCAGTCGCGCGTGCGAGCGCCGGGGCGGTAGGGGGAGTGGAGCCGCTTGGCCACGATGCCCTCCAGCTGGTGCTCGCGGGAGACCGACAGCAGCGCGGCGCCGTCGCCACGGTGGTGGGCGGGCGTCTGCCACGCGGGGCCGGCGAGGTGCAGGCCCTCCAGCAGCGCGCGCCGCTCGCGGTAGGGGTGGTCCAGCAGCGAACGGTCGTCGAGCAGGAGCAGATCGAAGATCACGTAGCGCACCGGCGTGTCGCTGGCGAGGCGCGCGATCGCGTGGGGGTCGTCGAGGTGCATGCGCCCCTGCAGGCGCTCGAAGCTCGGCAGGCCGCGCTCGTCGAAGGCGACGATCTCGCCGTCCAGCACCGCGTGGCGGCCGGCGAGCGCCTCGCGCAGCCCGGCGAGCTCCGGGTACTGCGCGCTCACCTCCCTGAGGTTGCGGTTGTCGACCCGCAGCCGCCCGTCCCGGAGGTGCGCGATCGCGCGCACCCCGTCCCACTTGATCTCGAAGGCCCACTCCTCGCCCGCGGGCGGGCGGGGGGCGGACGTGGCGAGCATCGGGCGGATGTGCTCCGGCACGCCGTCGGCCGGCGACCGCGGCGACCGGCCGTTGCGTTTTTTGTTTTGAGGATTGGTTCCGCGCGGAACGAATCTTTTTTTTGAATCCCCCAACGCTGCCTCCGACAGGTGTGTTCGAGGACCCAGGGGCGACGAGGTGTGCGCGAGAGCGCTAGTCCATGGTCAGCGGCCCGCTGGCGGAGCCGGAGAGGAACTGGCGCACGAAGGGGTTCTCGGAGGAGAACATCTTCTCCGCGTCGCCGGCCTCCACGATGCGGCCCTTCCACAGGAGCGCGATGAACTCGCCGATCCTGCGCGCGGAGGCGATGTCGTGGGTGACCACGAGGTAGGTGCCGCCGAACTGCTTGTGCATCTCCCGGATCAGTTCGCACAACAGCGCGGTGCGCACGGGATCGAGGCCCGAGTCGGGCTCGTCGAAGATCACGATATCGGGCTCCATCACCAGCGCGCGCGCGAAGCCGGCGCGCTTGCGCATGCCGCCGGACAGCTGCGAGGGTGGCAGGTCGATCGCGTCGGAGAGCCCCACGTCGGCGAGCCGTTCGCTCACGCGCTTGGAGATCTGCGCCTCCGGCATGTCGGTGTGCTGGCGCAGCGGAAATGCGACGTTGTCGAACACCGACATCGAGCCGAACAGCGCGCCGTCCTGGAAGAGCACGCCGATCCGCCGGCGCATGTGCAGCAGTTCGGGCATGGTCATCTTTGGCACCGATTCGCCGTGCACGAGGATCTCGCCGTCGTCGGGGAACATCAGGCCGATTATGTGCTTGATCAGCACGCTCTTGCCGGTGCCCGAGGGGCCCAGCACGACGGTGATGGTCTCGTCGGGGAAGGACACGTTGAGGCCGTTGAGCACCGGCACGCCGGCCAGCCGCTTGACCACCCCGCGACAGTGGATCGAATAGCCGTTCTCGGGCTCGAGGCTCGGCAGGATGTCGCTGGAGTGGTAGCGAAACTCATCGCCCGCGTCACCGTTCAGCGCCGATCGCTCACCGGCGCCGTCTCGCCCCAGCAGCTCCTGTTCAACGGTGTGGGTGTCGGGCTCTCGCTCCACGAGGTGATCCTAGCTGGCGGTGCCCACGCGCCCGCCCGCAGCGCGCCTCATCACCGTTCCACCACATGCGGGAACTGGCTGGTGTGGCCGTTGAAGGTGAACGGTCCCTGCTGGGTGCACGCCGGCGCCGGCACCGCGTTGGCGTGCGAGCCGGGGGCGTTGGCCACTTTGAACTGGATGATCTGTTCGATGATGTTCTGCGAGACCACTTCGTTGGCGGGGCCGCTCACGGAGGGCGCGGAGTTGGCGCAGTTGCCCGCGCTGAACACCTTCAGCCCGTTGGCCAGCGCCTTGAACGCGCCGGGCAGCGGGTAGGCGTTGGTGCGGCTCGTGCCGATCGGTTCTTTGTAGATCGACAGGCCTTCGGGGGTGATCACCTGCATCGTGCGCAGGTAGTGCTGCTTGGGCCCTTCGATGTTGTTTTTGTTGGACAGTTCCGCCTGAGTGGCGGCGGTGAAGTTGGCGAAGAACGACTCGATCTCGGGCAGGTAGTCGCCGGCAAAGGACAGGAGCGGGTTGAAGTTGCGCAGCACCGGGCGCACGTTTTCCAGGATCGGCAGGGTCAGCGCGAGCTGGCGGGGCAGCGTGGGAAGGCCCCGCTTGGCGGCGGTGGTCAGGGGGCCGAGCGTGGTGAGGAAGGAGTCGAACTTCGGCGCGAACGACTTGGAGGCGACGAAGAATGAGGACAGCGCGCGCTCGCCGGGGCGCAGCTCGTCCAGCAGCGGGCTGGTTTCGGCGGCGAAGCTGTCGAGCGTGCGCAACGCGGCGGTGCCGGTGGTCTCAAAGGACGGCAGGATGCGCCACACGTCGGCGAACTCGTTGCTGGCCTGCGCGGCGGCGTGGAAGGTGCGTTCGCCGTTTTCGATCAGCCCGCGGAACTGGCCTTCGCGTTCGGTCAGCGCGTTGAACACGACCGCGGTGTTGTGAAAGATCGCGCGCAGCGCGCCTTCCTGGGAGGCGACGATCGCGGTGATCCTGTTGGCCGATTCGACGAACGGCGGGACTTCGGTGAACACGTTGTTGATCGCTTCGCCGCGTTCGGTCTCACCGGCGGCGAGCGACTGCTGCCACACCTGGAATGCGCGGCGCGTGCGGGGGGTGAGCGCCGAGAGGATGTCGTCCAGCGTGACCGCCTTTTCCACGTTGGC
>WQXW01000117.1 GCA_009781575.1 Solirubrobacterales bacterium | reverse complement strand
CGGGACACTGTCTGTTCCGTTCCGGCGCCTCTTGGACGACCCCGTTCCCCGCCGATCGCACGAGTCGTACTTTGTGCAGCTGGCGGATCTGACCGCCTATGCAGCTTTCCGTCGTTTGCACCCGCCACCGAATCGCCCTGTGCAGATCGTTCCGCAGACCATGTGGGATGAGCTTGGAGCAGCTCGCCATTGGCAGGTTCGCGCAGCACGCCACGGCGATCCGCCGGGTATCGTGCCCGGCCCCTAAAACAAACCGCCGGCCCGAGGGCCGGCGGTAAGGGAAGGCCGGTGACCGTCCATGTCGGGGATGGACCAGTCTTCGAGTACCAAGGTAGCAGCGCAGGCGGACGTGTGTCGGACGTGATGCCGGACGGCGTCGTAAGGGCCGAGGGCGTGGGTGGGGGCTGGCGTGTCGCGCCGTCGACCACGGGCCCCGACGACGGGCCGGCCGCGTGGCTGCTGACCTGAGCCTCGCCGCCGGCCTGGTGGCCGCGCAGATAGGCCTGCCATGCGTGCGGACAGACTGACTCGGCCCACGGTACTCCGCGCGGTGGCGCCGGTGCTGGCGCTGCCGACTGTTGCGGCGATGCCGTAGTCACGCCGCTAGGCACGGTCGCTGAGATCGCAGTGCCAGAGCCATATATGCTCTACACGGCCCACTGTTCCTGAGGTTGTCGCAAACCCCGCCCGTATCGTGTTTTGTTTTGAGGATTGGTTCCGCGCGGAACCAATCCTCTTTTTGAATCCCCCAACGGCGCCTCGGACAGGCGTGTTCGACGCACCGCGCGCAGATTCCCGCAAAATGCGCATTTTGTATGGCGCTCGTGCGGGCGGTGATCGACGAGCAGGATCTCGAGCGTTCGCGCACCTTTGCGGAAGCACGGGGAGCGCTCGCCGGAGCGCGGTGCGGCCGTGCGCTACTTTGCCGGTGGCGCCGGGAGGCCGAGCAGCTGGACGATCGAGAAGACCAGCAGCAGGCCGCCGATCGAGATCAGCACGTACCGGCCGCGGCGCACGGGGAAGTGCCCGCTGATGCCCACCAGGAAGAGCACGGTGGCGAGGAACACCGTGTCGCGCACGTACTTGTCTCCGGTCGCGCCCGCTTCGGAGCCCCTCGCGAACGCGGCGTCGGCCTGCGCGTCGTAGGACTTCGCCGTGGTTTCCTGAGGGATCACGTATTGAGGCATGTACGACGGTCCGGGGGGCGCGTTGGGATTGTGCGCCGGATCGGTGGCCAGCCAGGCGTGAAACGCCGGGCGGTAGCCGGGGCGCAGGCGCTTTTCGGCGAGCCGCTGGGCGTTGGTGTTGCCGCTCACGAATGCCGCGAACCAGGCGTTGAAGGAGACCGAGTCCAGCGTGCGGATCTGGACGGCCTTCACATCGTCGCGGCTGGCCTTGGTGCGAAGCGCCGACGCCTTCGCCAGCGACACCGACGACTCGGTACCCCACTTGGCCGCCGCGTAGCCCGAGTAGGCGGCGAGCAGAGCCACGACCGACAGGAGCACCGCCTCGACGATCGACAGCACACGATCGCGGCGATCGTGGGTCCGCTCGGGAGGGTGCTCGTGGTGCTCGCCGATCTTCTCGCCGACCTCCGCCGCGGAGAGGCCCTCAGCCACCACGCCACCCATTCATTGCGGCCGCCATCGGCCTGCCGAGCGGTTGGCCCGATCCGCGCTCAGTGGCGCGCCATCTCGTCGATACACACCGTGGCGGCGAGAATCAGCGCGTCGTTCTCATCCGGCGCGACCTCGATCCCGTAGGTCTCGCGCACGCGGACCCACTTCTTTGAGATCTGTGCCACCTCCTTGCCGTCGCGCTCGATCTCGTACTCGTGGTCGACGATGTTGCCTTTCGCGCTCAGCTCGCCGCCGCCGTCGAGCTCGATTTTGAAGCGGCTGCGCAGTGGCGTGACGAGCGCCTTCTGGACTGTGGCCACGGTCTGGCCGTCGCGCTCGATCTCCATCGTGTCGCGGATGTGGAGCTTCTTCTCCTGGATCTTGCACAGCTCCTCCCCCTGGGGGCTTTCGAGGATGAAGGTGCTCCTGATGCGCAGCGCCTTGCCGTTGACCTTGAACGCGCGTTGACCGTCGTCGGTCTCGATCCAGGAGTCGTCGCCGATCGTGAACAGCTTCTCGCGCATCGTGTAGCGCGTGCCACCCGGTCCGTGGTCTCTGTGCAGGAGTGCCATTCCCATCCCCTTCCGCTCGGTTCGCCCCTCGCGCGCGCTCGCCTCGGGGCCGGGCCGGCGGCGCCACGCGGGACTGGCGTATGCCACGCCATCATGGCAGAAGAAATTTCGGCGCACCTGTCGATTTGGCCTCTCCCCGTTCGACGAGCGGGTGGAGGTATCCCCCACCACAAGAGGAGACAAGCAATGCGTTTCATGGTTCTGGTCCCCGCCAACCCCCAGTCCGAGGCGGGCGAGATGCCCCGCACCGACGATCTGGAGGCGATGACCAAGTACAACGAGGAGCTCGCCAAGGCCGGGGTCATGCTCGCCGCCGACGGGCTCCACCCGACGTCCAGGGGCGCCAAGGTGCGCTTCGACGGCCCCCAGCGCACGGTGATCGACGGTCCCTTCACCGAGGCCAAGGAGATCGTGGCCGGCTACTGGATCTGGGAGTGCGCCTCGCGCGAGGAGGCGATCGAGTGGCTCGAGCGCGCGCCGTTCGACGGCGGCATCGAGATCGAGTTGCGCCCGATCTTCGAGCCCGACGATTTCGGCGAGCAGCTGACGCCGGAGCTGCGCGAGGCCAACGAGCGGCTGCGCGCGCAGGGCTCCGCGCGGGGCTAGGGCGACGGGCCGAGGAGCCGAGGAGCCGACGGGCCGAGGGGCCGACGGGCCGAGGGGCGAGGAGCCCAGAGGCGAGAGGCGAGGAGCCCAGAGGCGAGAGGCGAGGAGCCCAGAGGCGAGAGGCGAGGAGCCCAGAGGCGAGAGGCGAGGGGCCCAGAGGCGAGAGGCGAGGGGCAGGGGCAGAGGGCCGCATGGCCGACGACAACCGCGGGCCGGGCGTGCTCTCCTCGGCCACCGATCGCGCGATCGACGCCGTTTGGCGAATCGAGTCGGCCCGGCTGATCGCCGGGCTGACTCGGATCGTGGGCGACGTGTCGATGGCCGAGGACCTCGCCCAGGACGCGCTCGTGGCCGCGCTGGAGCAGTGGCCCCAAGCGGGCATCCCCCACAATCGCGGCGCCTGGCTGATGGCGACCGCCAAGCGCCGGGGCATCGACGCGCTGCGCCGGCGTGTCGCGCTGCAGCGCAAGCACGCGCTGATCGCCCACGAGCTGCGGGTCCTGGAGCAGCTCGATCAGCCGGATCTCGGGGCGGGCGTCGAGGAGGTGCCGGACGACCTGCTGCGCCTGATCTTCATGACCTGCCACCCGGTCCTCTCGCGGGAGGCGCGGGTGGCACTCACGTTGCGTCTGCTCGGAGGGCTCTCGACGCCGGAGATCGCGCGCGCGTTCCTCTCCTCCGACGGCACCGTGGCGCAGCGGATCGTGCGCGCCAAGCGCACGCTGTCGGAGGCGCGCGTGCCGTTCGAGGTGCCCGGCGCCGATGAGCTCGGCGAGCGTCTGGAGGCGGTGCTCGAGGTGATCTACCTGATTTTCAACGAGGGCTACGCCGCGACCGCCGGCGAGCGCTGGACCCGGCCGGCGCTGTGCTCCGACGCCCTGCGCCTCGCGCGCATCCTCGTGGGCCTGATGCCGCGCGAGCCCGAGGTCCACGGCCTGCTGGCCCTGTTGGAACTGCAGGCCTCCCGGCTGCGCGCGCGGATCGGGCCGCACGGCGAGCCGGTGCGCCTCGCCGAGCAGGACCGCGCGCGCTGGGATCATCTCCTCGTGCACCGCGGCCTCGCGGAGCTGCGCCGCGCCGAGGAGCTCAGCCGCGCGCTCGGCCCCTACACGCTGCAGGCCGCGATCGCCGCCTGCCACGCCCGCGCGGTGAGTGTCGAGCGGACCGACTGGCCGCGGATCGTCGCGCTGTACGACGCGCTGGCCGCGCTCACCGGCTCGCCGGTCGTGGAGCTCAACCGCGCGGTGGCCGTGACCATGGCGTTCGGCCCGCAGGCCGGTCTCGAACTGCTCGACACCCTCCTCCAGGAGCCCGCGCTGAGCAATTACCACCTGCTGCCGAGCGTGCGCGGCGATGTGCTCGTGCGCCTCGGACGGCTGGCCGAGGCGCGCGCGGAGTTCGAGCGCGCGGCCGAGCTGTGCGCCAACCACAGCGAGCGCGAGCTGTTGCGCTCGCGCGCCGCCGCCTGCGAGCGGTGACGCCAGACGGCCGACAATTCGGCACCCGACGATCGACAACCGGCAGCCGACAACCGGCAGCCGACAGCCGACGAGCTCGTGGCTGCAGCGCGGGCCTCATCGATGTAGGCTCGCGCGGGATGGCACCGCCCCCGGTCCCCAAGCCCGGCTCGCTGGGATTGAAGGCGCTCAACGTCATGACGGGCGTCAACGTCGCGCTCTACCGCCTGACCGGCGGGCGACTGGGAGGCAGGATGGCCGGCGCGCCCGTGCTGCTGCTCGAGCATGTCGGGCGCAAGAGCGGCCGACACCGCACGACGCCGCTGCTGTACATGACCGACGGCGAGGACCTCGTGATCGTGGGCTCGCGCGGCGGCTCCCACGCCACCCCCGCGTGGTGGCTCAACCTGCAGGCGAGCCCCGCGACCACGGTGCAGGTCGGACGCGAACGGCGCAGCGTGCTCGCGCGCCAGGCGTCCCACGAGGAGCGCGCCCAGCTGTGGCCCGGCCTGGTGGCGATGTACTCCGACTACGACGTCTACCAGCGCCGCACCCAGCGCGAGATCCCGGTGATCGTGCTGAACCCCGCGTAGCTCGCAGCTCGTTACACGTGTTGCGCGAGCACCGGCTCCGCGGCCAGGCCGAGCACGACCGTCTGCGGCGTGCGCGCCGCCAGCACGCAGGTGCGCCCGTAGCGCACCAGGGTCACCACGCTCAGGCCATCGCGGGTTCGGTAGGTGTGCAGCGGCACGCCCTGGTAGCGCACCAACCGCGCCGCCCGCGGCAGGCCGACGGGATCTCCCGCGAACACCGTGTAGCTGAGGCGCGCGCCGTCGCGCAGGCGATAGAAGATGGTCAACGCCGGGCGGCCGCCGATTCGCCCGGCGATCCGGCCGGTCGGGACCGCGCCCAACCTGGCGTAATTGGGGAACGTGACCCCGCCGTAGGACACGTCGAGGTAGGTGTGGTTGGCCACCCCCGGAGCCGGGCCGGTGGCGGGCACGAACGCCAGCCGCGCCGCGCTCGTGATGCTCGGCGAGGAGGTGGAGCCGCCGAGTACGAACGCCAGCACGACGGCAACCGCGAGAACGGCCGCGGTCCCGAGCGCCAGCGCCGGCCAGCGGCGGCTCGGTGACGCCGTCCACGCACCGCTCGCGCGAGCGGTGCGGGGCCTCGTGAGGCGAGCGCTCCGGGGCCTCGGGGATCGGCCGGTGGCGCGGAAACGCTCCTCGACCCCGCGCAGGAGTCGCTCGGGCGGGGCTGGGCCGTCGGTGGCAAGCGCTTGGGAGATCTGGCGCTGGGCGGCCAGCTTGCGTGCGACGGCGGGGCTCGAATCGGCCCACGCCTGCACCTCGTCGCGCTCGTCGCGGCTCAGCGCGCCGTCGAGGAGGCGAGTGATCGCCTGCGCGGCTTCCTCGTCAGATCTGGGCGTGAAAGCCATGTGGGGTCTCGATCATAGAACGGGTGCCTGGGGGTCGCTGCTCTATGAGACGCATATGACGCGTCCCGTATTCCATCTCACTGTCGAGCTCTCGAGCTCCGTCCGTTGCGTGTTTTGTTTTTAGGATTGGTTCCGCGCGGAACGAATCCTCTTTTTGAATCCCCCAACGCCGCCTCCGACAGATGTGTTCGACGTCCCGCGCCAGATTCTCGCAAAGTGCGCATTTCCATTGCGCCGGCGCGGGCCGTGGCGCGGGTATGGGACTTGGAATAATTTCCCCGTGCCGGGCCCCGATACGCGCCAGCTCGACCCGGAGTCGCTGTCGGACCACGTGGGTCGTCTCTATCGCGCGGCCTACGCGCTGTGCGGCTCCACGCAGGACGCCGAGGATCTCGTGCAGGACACCTTCGAGCGGGTGCTCCGCCGCCCGCGCTTCCTGCGCAAGCGCGATCAGGACCTCGCCTATCTGCTCACCGTGATGCGCAACACCTGGATCAGCGCGGGCCGCGCGCGCACCGCGCCGACGGTGGCGCTCGAACCGGACGAGCTGGCG
>WQXW01000116.1 GCA_009781575.1 Solirubrobacterales bacterium | reverse complement strand
TCGGAGGCGCCGTTGGGGGATTCAAAAAGAGGATTCGTTCCGCGCGGAACCAATCCTCAAAACAAAAAACGCAACGGACGCTCCTCGACGACGACCGGCACCGCGCACAGCGTAAAAAGATGACCCCCACGCCCCCCTTCGCCGAGGAGCACGAGGAGCTGCGCGCGTCGATCCGCGGCTTCATCGAGCGCGAGCTCGCGCCCCACGCGCGCGCGTGGGAGGACGCCCAGTGGTTCCCCGACGAGGTCTTCCCCGCGCTCGCCCGCCAGGGGCTGCTCGGGCTCAAGTACCCCGTCGAGCTCGGCGGCCAGGGCGGCGACCACCTGCACGAGGCGGTGCTCGTGGAGGAGCTCGCGCGCATCGGCTCCGGCGGCACCGCCGCGGGGATCGGCGCGCACGTCAACATCGCCACGCCCCCGATCTGGAAGTTCGGGACCGAGGAGCAGAAGCGCCAGTACCTGGAGCCCGCGATCCGCGGCGAGGCCATCGGCGCGCTCGCCATCACCGAGCCGGGGGCCGGCTCCGACGTGGCCGCGCTGCGCACCACCGCGCGCCGCGCCGACGGCGGCTGGGTGTTGAGCGGCGAGAAGACCTACATCACCAACGGCGTGCGCGCGCACTTCATCGTGACCGCCGCCCGCACCACCGAGGACGGCGGCCACCACGGCATCTCCTTCTTCATCGTCCCGCGCTCCGACTCCGTCGTGGCCTCCTCGCTGCCAAAGCTCGGCTGGCACGCCTCCGACACCGCCACGATCTCGCTCCAGGAGGCACCCGTCCCGGAGGAGAACCTGCTCGGGCCGCTGCACGAGGGCTTCAAGCTGATCATGGCCAACTTCCAGTGGGAGCGCCTGGCGATGGCGCTCGGCGCCGTCGGTGCGATGCAGCTGGCGCTCGATCGCACCGCCACCTTCGCGCGCGAGCGCCTCGCGTTCGGGCGGCCCCTCTCGCGCCACCAGGCGATCCGCCACCGGCTCGCCGATCTGGCCACCTCCGCGCACGCCTGCCGCTGCGTCACCTACGACGCGCTGCGCCGCTTCCACGCCGGCGAGGAGCCGCTGCGCGAGGTCACGATGGCCAAGCTCCTCACCCAGCGCGCCTGCTTCGAGCTGATGGACGCCTGCCTGCAGATCCACGGCGGGCTCGGCTACATGCGCGAGCACTGGGTCGAGCGCGCCGCGCGCGACGCCCGTCTCGGGCCGATCGGCGGCGGCACCGACGAGATCATGCGCGAGATCCTCGCGCGCACGCTCTCGCTGTAACCTCCGCCCGCCCAGCACCACCACACCACCACCACCCACAAGGAGATGTGAACACATGGGAGTACTCGACGGCAAGTCCGCGATCGTCACTGGATCCGCGCGCGGGATCGGTCGCGCGACCGCCGAGCTGCTCGCCTCCGAGGGCGCGCAGGTCCTGATCAACGACCTCGACGGCGACATCGCCGAGCAGGCCTCCACCGAGATCTCCGGCGAGACCGCCGTGTTCTCAGGCGATCTCACCAAGGGCGACGCGCCCGAGCAGCTCGTGCGCACCGCGATCGACTCGTTCGGCAAGATCGACATAATCGTCAACAACGCCGGCTACACGATCGACGCGCCCATCCACAAGATGTCCGACGTGCAGTTCCAGGCGATGCTCGACATCCACCTGATCGTGCCATTCAAGGTGATCCGCGCCGCCGCGCCCCACCTGCGCGAGCCCGCCAAGCAGGAGCGCGAGGAGGGCCGTGAGGTGTTCCGCAAGATCGTCAACGTCTCCTCCGTGTCCGGCACCATGGGCAACGCCGGCCAGGCCAACTACTCCTCCGCCAAGGCCGGCATCACCGGCCTCACCAAGACCCTCGCCAAGGAGTGGGGCCAGTTCAAGATCAACGTCAACGCGGTCGCGTTCGGCTTCATCGAGACCCGCCTCACCGCCCCCAAGGTCGACGACAACGTGATGGAGATCTCCGGCGAGACGGTCCAGCTCGGCATCCCCGAGCAGCTGCGCCAGATGGCCTCGATGCTCATCCCCCTCGGCCGCCCCGGCACCCCCGCCGAGGCCGCCGGCGGCATCTTCTTCCTCTGCTCCCCGTGGTCCAACTACGTCCACGGCCAGGTGCTCAACATCACCGGCGGCCAGTTCACCGGGATGACCTCCTAGGCGCGGGCCGCGCGGGAGGGCCGCCGGGGCCCGCCGCCAGGGCGCCCGGCGGCCGCGCCCGCCGCCAGGGCGCCCGGCGGCCGCGCCCGCTGCACTACGCTCCCGAGGAGTTGAGCGTGCACCCCGATCCTCACGGGCCGCCGCCGCGCCGGCCCGCAGGGACTCCGGATCCGCGGATCATCGCGCGCCGCCGCGCCGCCGCGCTGGCCGCGCTGCTGGTGCCCCTGCTGGCGGTGGTCCTGCTCACCACGCTGGGCTCGTCCTCCTCGTCGAACCGCCCCGCCGCGCTGCCACCCGCGCCGCCGCGACCCGCCGGGCCCCACCCGGCGGGCACCGCGGGGGATTTCCGTGTGGGCATCGTGAAGACCACGCTCGTCGATCCCAGCCGCACGATCACCCTGCCGAGCGGCCGGCGCGTGCCGCGCACGCTGCCCACCGCGGTGCGCTACCCCGCGCTCGGCACGCCGGGCGGGGGCGCGGTGGAAGGCGCCAGCCCCGCGCGGGCCAGCGGCCCGTTCCCGCTGGTGGTGTTCGGCCACGGGTTCGCCGTCACGCCCGGCTCCTACGCGCGCCTGCTCGACGCGTGGGCGTCCGCGGGGTACGTGGTCGCCGCGCCCACCTTCCCGGAGGAGAGCCCCGAAGCGGCCGGCGGCCCCAACGAGGCCGATCTCCCCAATCAGCCCACCGACATGCGCTTCGTGATCACCCACATGCTCGCCGCCAACGCCGAACCGCGCAGCTCGCTCCACGGGCTCCTGAGCCCCGCGCACATCGCGGTGGCCGGCCACTCCGACGGCGGCGACACCGCGCTGGCGGTCGCCTACGACCCCGCGTTTCGCGATCCCCGCGTCGCCGCCGCGGTGATCCTCTCCGGCGCCGAGATCCCCCAGCTGGGGCCCTTCACCTTCCCCACCCATGGGCCGCCGCTGCTCGCCACCCAGGGCAGCGCCGACACGATCAACCTGCCCAGCGCCACCAGCGAATTCTTCGAAAGCGCGCCCACCCCCAAGTACCTGCTCGCGCTGCTGGAAGCCGGCCACCTCACCCCGTATGAGCGCCAGGAGCCCCAGCTGGCGATCGTCGAGCGGGTCACGATCGCCTTCCTCGACCTCTACCTGCGCGGCGACACGAGCCAGCTGGGCAAGCTGTTGCGCTCCGGCTCGGTGCCCGGCCTGGCCACACTCACCGCCGATCGGTGAACGCCACCGCGCTGAGCGGCGCGCGCTCCGAGGGCGGCTCCGCGGTGGACCGCGCGGTCGGCGCCTGCGCCGGCGCCTCCGCCTCCGCCTCCGCCTGCGCCGGGCGGCTGGCGCGCGCGATGCCGCCCTCGTGCTCGAAGGTGCGCACCTCCACCTCCACGAAGCCCGCCCGCCGCAGCGCCGGCGCCCACCACTCCGCGCCCGCGGGGTGCTCCCAGCGGCCCGCCACGATCCGCGCGCCGTTCTTGGCCAGCCGCCACATGCCCGGCAGCCCCCGCCGCGCGATCGTCGACACCTTGGACGCCACCACCGCGCGATCGCGCCCCCGCGCGGGGTTCAGCGAGAACATCATGTCGCCGATCACCAGCCGCCCGCCGGGGGCCAGCACGCGGAACACCTCCCCCAGCGCCAGCTCCTTCTCCGCGTCGCGCATCTCGTGGAAGCAGTAGTTGGACACCACCAGCTGCGCGCACCCGTCCACCAGCGGCAGGCTCGTGGCGTCCGCCAGCGCCACCGCCACGTTGTCGAGCTCCGCGCTGGCCGCCTTGGCGCGCAGGTACTCGCACATCGCCGGCGAGCTGTCGATCGCCCACACGCCGCGCACCCGCCCGGCCAGCGCCAGCGTCAGCAGGCCGGTGCCGGCGCCGATATCGACCGCCACGTCGTGCTCGCCGGGCGCCGCCAGTTGCACGATCCGTTCGCGGATCGCGCGAAAGCCCTCTCCCCGGGCCAGCGTCTCCGCCTCGCGCACGCGCACGTTCCAATTCTTCGGACCGGCCCGCATTCTCCGAGCTTATGCTGCCTGAGGCGGCCAATCGTCAGCGATCGGCCAAAAGTAGACTTTTCTCACGTTGTGTGAAGTTCTGCCGGCCGGGCCGCTCAGGCCGGGCCGCTCAGCTCGCGTCGGCCGGGTCGCCGCCCGCCCCCAGCCCGGGCGCCCCGCGGGGCCCGCGGGCTCCGCCCCGAGCTCAGCTCGCGCCGGCCGGGTGGGGCGCGCCCTGGCGCCCGCGCGCGCCTCGCAGCCGCCGCGCCACCCCGCGGCGGCCGTGCTGGTGCAGATCGTCATAGAGCGTGCGGATCTCCGCCAGGATCGCGTCCGCCACCGCCTGCTGCTGCTCGCGCGTGGGCGCCGCCACCTTCGCCCACCGCAGCGGCTCGCCGTAGAGCACGGTCACGCGGGGGAACTGCAGGCGCTTCCAGTTGCGGATGCGCGAGGAGCCGTAGATCGCGATCGGCAGCACCGGCGCGCCGGTGGTCAGCGCCAGGCGCCCGATGCCGCGCTTGGCCTCGTGCCCCACGCGGCCCGAGCGCGAGCGCCCGCCCTCGCAGTACATCGCCACCGCGCCACCGCGCCCGAGGATGGTCTCCGCGGTCACGAACGTCTCCTCGTCGCGCGCGCCGCGGCGCACCGGGAACACGCCGCCGGGCGAGTAGATCCACTGCATGGGCCGCTTGAACAGCTGCGACTTCGCCATGAACCGCACCTTGCGCCGCATGAAGCAGCCCATCAGGAAGTGGTCCATGAACGAGAAGTGGTTGGGCGCGAGGATCACCGCGCCCCGCCCCGGCACGTTGCCCGCGGCGATCCCGCGCGCGCGCAGCAACGTGTAGGCATACAGGGAGGTCAGCAGGCGCGTGGCCTCGTACACCCAGTTGGGTTCCCGCGTGCGCGCGCGCTCGTGAAAGCGGTCGAAGTGCTCCTTGGGCCTGGGATCGCTGTACACCTGCTCCCGCATCGAGGCCAGTTCGTTCATCGCTGATCGCTCTACCTCGCCGCGCCCCTGTGGTTACGCCGAAGGGGCGCGGCCCCCCGTGGTCACGCCGGTTCCAGCCCCGCCGCGTGCGCCGCGTGCGCCGCGTGGCTGCGCGCCCGCGCGAGCGCCGCGTGCCAGCCTCCAACCAGCGCCTCGCGCTCGCAGTCGCCCATGGTGGGCTCATACCGCTCTGCCACGCCGCTGCGCGCGGCCGCGCCCTCCAGATCCCACAACCCCGCGCCCACGCCGGCCAGCAGCGCCGCGCCCAGCGCGGTGGTCTCGGCGGTGCGCGCCACCACCACCGGCACCCCCAGCACGTCGGCCTGGAACTGCATGAGCCAGCGATTGGCGGTGGCCGCGCCGTCGGCGCGCAGCTCCCGCAGCGGCGGCGCCGAGCGCTCCATCGCGCGCACCGCGTCGAGCGTCTGGTAGGCGATCGCCTCGAGCGTCGCGCGCGCCAGGTGCGCGCGCCCCACGCCGCGCGTGAGCCCCACGATCGTGCCCCGCGCGCCGGGGTCCCAGTGGGGCGAGCCCAGCCCGGTGAGCGCCGGCACGAAGTACACCCCGTCGTTGCCGTCCAGCGACGCGGCCAGCCGCTCGCTGTCGGCGGCGCGCTCGATGATGCGGAGCCCGTCGCGCAGCCACTGGACCGCGGCGCCGGTCACGAAGATCGACGCCTCCAGCGCGTAGGTGCGCGCGGTGTCGGTCCCCCACGCCACGGTGGCCAGCAGGCCGCGATCGGGCTGCGCCGGCGAGGGGCCGGTGTTGAGCAGCACGAACGAGCCGGTGCCGTAGGTGTTCTTACCGGTCCCCTCCGCCACGCACCCCTGGCCGAAGAGCGCCGCCTGCTGGTCGCCCGCGATGCCTGCCAGCGGCGTGGCGTGGCCGTGCAGCGCGCCCGGCAGGGTCTTCCCGATCGCGGCGCCCGCGCTGGGGCGGACCTGCGCGAGCGCGCGCTCGGGGATGCCGAACAGCTCGAGCAGCTCCGGATCCCAGCGGCCCGCGCGGATGTCGTAGAGCAGCGTGCGCGACGCGTTGGAGGGATCCGTGACGTGCTCGCCGGTGAGCTTGAAAGCGAGCCACGAGTCGATCGTGCCGAGCGCCGCGCGCCCCTGGGCGGCCGCCTCGCGCAGGCCCGGGACGTTGGCCAGCAGCCACT
>WQXW01000115.1 GCA_009781575.1 Solirubrobacterales bacterium | reverse complement strand
GTCGTCGTCGTCGCCGCGCCGCCCATCCACGAAGCGCGTGGTCCGGCGGCGGAAGCCGCGCCACCGCCCCTCGCCGGCGGGGGCGGGGGCGGAGGCGGAGGCGCCCAGCACGGAGCGCCGACCGCTCCCGCCGGCGGTGGTGGCGAACGCCGAGCGGTGTTCACGGCTCCCGGAGGTGCCACCGCTCACTCCGTGACGGCCCCGCGTGACACGGGCGCGGCACGCGAATAGGCTTGCGCGGAGGGGCGCCCGTGTATAAATTGCCCCAGGGGGGCCGAGCCGATAGGGTGGACGCGGAGCTCTGCCGTTGCCATGAGTCCTAGGATCTCCACTCGCCTGCTGGCGACACAGTCCGACGAGCGGTTGGTGGCACTGGTCCGCCAGGGTCACGAACGTGCGTTCGAGGCGCTGGTGCACCGGTACCGCAAGCCGCTGCTTCAGTACACCCGCCGACTGCTCGTATCGGAGGCGCGCGCCGAGGACGTGCTCCAGCAGACACTGATGCGCGCGTGGCTGGCACTGCGCAACGGCACCGAGGTGCGCGAGCTGCGACCCTGGCTGTACCGCATCGCGCACAACACCGCGATCAACGCGATCCGCAGTCCCGCCGCCGAGCACCGCACCCTCAGCGAAGCCGGCCAGCAGGTGGCCGAGGAGGGCGGCGCGCTCGTGCAGGCCAGCGAAAGGGACATCGACCAGGTGCTGGCCGCGCGCGACGCGCTCGCCGGCATGGCCGCGCTGCCGCCGATGCAGCGCGAGGTGATGGTGCGCACCGCCGTGGGCGGGCACAGCCACGAGGAGGTCGCCAGCGCGCTGGGCATCACCGACGGCGCCGTGCGCGGACTGCTCTACCGCGCGCGCGCCACCCTGCGCAGCGCGGTCACCGCGGTCACCCCTCCTCCGGCGATCGGGTGGCTGCTCAACGAAGCCACCAAGGCCGGGGTCAGCTGCGAACGCGTCGTGGAGCTGACCTCCGGAAGCGGTGGTCCCGGGCTCGGCGAGACCCTGATGAGGGGCGGCGCCGTGGTCGCCGCCGCCGGCGCGGTGGTGGCCGGCGCGAGCGTCGCTCCTCGGATCCATCGACACGACGCCCACCGCTCCGCCACTGTCGCCTCGCGCGCGCCGGCCCATCACGCGGGCGCGTCCCACAACGAAGCCCACCTCGCCGGCGCGCCGGGCGGTGCCGACGCGCCCGCCGGCACCGGCGCGCTCGGCCTCCTGGCCGCTCCCGGGCGCCAGCCGCCGCGCGTCACCGGCCCCACGGGCCAACTCATCGCGCAGCGCCATCGCGCCGGCGCACAATCGACCCATCACGAGCGATCGGCGCCCGAAGCGGCCACCGGTCCGGGGGCCTCTGGCCACCATCGCCACTCGCGCGCCCACCACCACCTGCACACGCATCTGATCCCCACCGGCAACCCCCAGGCGGTGCCCCAGATACAGGCGCCCTCGCCGAACATCCCCCAGGGCCCGCCCGCCGCGTCCTCACCGCCCACGGCGCCGATCGCGCCGGAATACGAACCCAACGACACCCCACCCAGCGTCTACATCCAAACCGCGCAGCCGATTCGCGGCGGCGCCAATCCACAGAGCACCGGCCTGCGCCGCGTCGGCGCCACCGGCCTCCCACACCCGTTTTCAGTGACCGTCGTCTCCCAGGAACCGCAGCCCCCCACGCAGGGAACCCCCGAATCGCAGGGCCCCAACCAAGCGCAGGGCCACGAAGCCGAAGAAGCGCCGGAAGCGCCGGAAGCGCCGGCGCACTCCGGCAACGAAGCGCAGCCGCAGCCGCAGCCGCAGCCGCAGCCGGCAGAACCGCCACAAGACGAGGACCAAACGCAGGGCCACTCCGAACCGCACCCGGAACCGCAGCCGCACCCGGAACCGCAGCCGCAGCCCGAACCGCAGCCGCAGCCCGAACCGCAGCCGCAGGGCCACGGAGCCGAAGAAGCACAGCAGAACGGACCCGAACCGCCGGGCGGCGGCGAAACACACCAGCACGAAGGCCGAGCGCAGGGCGGTGGCGAACCGCAGCAGCACGGCGGCGAATCGCGGGACGGCGATGAAACGCCGCAGCACGAACCCGAATCGCCGGGCGGTGGCGAATCGCGGCAGCACAACGGCGAATCGCAGGGCGCCAGCGAATCGCAGCGCGCCGGCGACGCGCAACACGGCGACAAACCGCAGACACACGGGCCCGAGGAAGCACAGCGGCACGTCGCTGGCGGCGCCTCGCCCACGCACACCGCCCAACCGAACCGCAGCACCGAAGTGCTGGAACTCGAAGCACCGTCCGCTCCCGCCGCCCCACTCCCGGCGGCCAAGCGCCACGCACACGGCGGTGGCGGCGACCGCAGTGCGAGGCTCAGGCGGCGCAGCGGCACCGCCGCCCGCGCCGTGGCGGCGGCCCGCCGGAATCGGGGCGCCACGGGAGCCTAGGCTCCTCCCGGGAGGCGCTCAGGCGCGGCTGGCGCACAGTCGCCACGCGTACAGCACGGCCGACACCGAGGTGGCGAGGTTGAGGCTCGACACGCCGTCCGCCATCGGTATGGCCACACACGCGTCCGCGCGCTCGCGCAGCTCTTGGGAGAGCCCCCGCCGCTCGCTGCCAAACGCCAGGATCGCGCCGGGGGGGAGCCGGCGCGGCTGGAACGGCTCGCCCTCGGGATCGAGCGCGACCAGCGGGCGCGCGCCGGCGTGCGCGCCGGGCGGGCCTGCCGCGCCGGGCGCGCCTGCCGGGACGGACGGTTGAGGCGCGCCGGGCGCGCCGGGCGCGCCGGGCAGGCGCACAACGGGCAGCGCCCAGTGAAGGCCCGCGGCGCCCCGGATCGCGTCGGGGTGCCAGGGGTCGTGGCGGCCGGTGACGATCACGCCGGCGGCCTGCGCGGCGGCGGCCACACGGATGGTGGCGCCGACGTTGTTGAGGTCGCGCGGCTCCTCGAGCAGCACCACCGGCGCCTCGGGGCGGCGATCCAGCAGTTCCCCGAGCGCGACCGGCGGGCGGCGCGCCAGCGCGATCACGCCGGTGCTGGGTGCGCGGGGCGCGAGCTCCCCGAACGCGCGCTCGTCGATCACGCGCGCCAGCTCCTGCAGGCGGCCGTGGAGCTCTGGCGCCAGCGCGCGCGCCAGCTCCTCCAGCTCGTGCGGGCGGATCGCCACGACCTCCACGATCTCCGCGCCGAACCGCAGCGCGTGCTTGAGCGCGTGGAACCCTTCCACCACCGCCAGCGCACGGTCTCGCCGCGCGCGTCTGAACCGGTCGACGATCGCGTTCGGCGCGCCGGCGCTCCGCGCCCACGCCATCAGGCCTGCTGCAGGCGTGCGTCCAGCGCCTCCAGCACAGCCTCCGCGGCGGTCTCCGGGTCGGAGCCCGGCGTGACCTCGACATCGGGGGCGACTGGAGGCTCGTAGGGATCGTCCACGCCGGTGAGCCCGGAGATCTCGCCGGCGCGTGCCCGCGCGTAGAGCCCCTTGGGGTCGCGCCGCTCGCACTCCGCGCCGGGCGTGTTGACGAACACCTCCAGGAACGCGAGACCCTCGCCCTCGTGCGCCTCCCGCACGCGCGCGCGGCACTCGGCGTAGGGGGACACGAGCGACACGAGCGCCACCACGCCGGCATCGGCGAAGAGCCGCGCGACCTCGCCCACGCGCGCCACATTGGCTTCGCGATCGCACCGTGCGAAGCCGAGATCCCCACAGAGGCCGTGACGCATGTTGTCGCCGTCGAGGCGGTAGGCCCATCGGCCGGCCTCCACGAGGCGCCGCTCGAGCGTGGCCGCGAGCGTCGACTTGCCGGCCGCCGGCAGCCCGGTGATCCACACGGTGGCTCCGTGCTGGCCCAGCGCGGCCCAGCGCACCGTGCGATTGACCCTGGCCGCCTCCCAGGTGACATTGGCGCTGCTCATGCTCGTGGTCTCAGTTTGCTCGACCCCAAATCGCTCGCTCGCCCCGCACAACACGCCGAAACATAAAACAGCTCGCACCGGAGCGGCTGCCGGAGCGGCCGCCCCGCGATTGTTATCGAACGTTAAGATCGTATTCAAGCACGGCAACCGACCGACCGCCGGGCGTGTGCGGCACGCCGGCGACCGCACACCGGCCCGCGTGGCGCGATCGCAGCTGTAAGCATCACCGCCGTGGCCGTGGCTGCTCGATCGCTCATCCAGCTCCCCTCCGCGCTGCATCTCTTCGGCGAGCGCCGCGGCGGCAGCGGCGGCAGCGGCGGCGACGGCCGCGCGGCGCCGCGCTTCGTGCTGGGCGTGGACGGCGGCGCCACCAAGACGCTCGCCGCGGTGCTGGACGTGCGGGAGCGCCGGCTGCATCTCGGTCACGCTGGGCCCAGCAACCCCGACGCCGCCGGCGCGCCGGCCGCGAGCCGCGCGATGCTCCACGCCGCCGGCGAGGCCATCGTGGCCGCCGGCGTGGGCCCACGCTCGCTGGCCGGCGCGGTGCTGGCGATCGCCGGCACCGACACAGAGTCGGTCGCCCAGCACGTCCACGCGGGCGCGCCGGCCGAGTGGATCGTGGTCAACGACGTGGTCGGCGCGTGGGCCACGGTGAGCGGTGGCGGGCCGGGCGTGGCGGTGATCGCCGGCACCGGCAGCAACGTGTTCGGGGTGGGCCCCGACGGGAGCTGCTGGCGCGCCGGCGGCTGGGGCCAGGTGCTCGGCGACGAGGGCAGCGGCTACTGGCTGGGGGTGCGCTCGATCGCCGCCGTGCTGCGCGCGCGCGACGGCACCGGCGCACCCACGGCGCTCACCGGGGCGGCGCTGGCGCACTTCGGCGTGACCACCCCCGAGGCGCTGACCACGATCGTGTACGGCAGGCCGGCCACCAAGAGCGAGCTCGCCGCGTTCGCGATCGAGACCGCGAGCGAGGCCGAGCGCGGCGACGAGGTGGCGATCGGCCTTTACCGGCACGGCGCCGAGGAGCTGGCGCGCCAGGTGCGCGCCGTGGTGGAGCGCACCGCGCTGCGCGGCGAGTTCCCGATCGGGCTGATCGGGAGCGCCTTCAAGGCGGGCCCGACCTTCGTGGATCCCACGATCGACGCGATCCACTGCTTCGCGCCGCGCGCGCGGATCGCGGTGCAGGAGATGGCGCCGGTGGGCGGCGCGCTGCTGCTCGCGCTGCGCGCCTGCCGCGCGGGGGACGCGATCAGCCGCGCGGAGCTGGACGAGCTCCTCTTCCAGGCGCTGCGCGCCGCGGATCCCGCCTGAGCGCCAGCGCCTCGATCTGCGCGCGCCGGCCCACCGCGCCGGGACCGGCGCCCGCCATGCGCACCGCCGCCGCCGCATTGCCGATGATCGCCGCCCGCTGGGGATCGGCGCCCTCGCGCAGCGCCACGAAGAACGCCGCGGCGAACACGTCGCCAGCGCCGAGATCGGCGCCCGGCTCATGTCCCGCGGCGGGCGCCGCAAAGGCCGGCACGCGCACCGCGCCCGTGGCGGAGTGGACCGTGGTGGGCGCGGCGCCCGCCGTCACCGCAACCACCGCGCCGCTCCGCCGTGCGCTGGCGATCAGCGCCGCGCAGCTCGGCGCCTCGTGCGCGCCCACCACCGCCGCGTCCCAGCGCTCCGGCAGGCTCTCCGGCGCGAGCGGCACGAGGTGCAGCTCGCGATCGTGCTCGCGCCAGCCGCGCACCATCCCCTGGGGGGTCAGCCCGACGAAGGCGGTGCCCCCCCGCACGAGCCCGGTGCCCACCTGCGACCAGCGCGGCATCTCGTGCGCGACCGTCGCCACGTGCACGATCTCCGCCTCGACCGCGGGCAGCGCGCGCATCTCCCCCGCCCACGCCAGCACGCGCTGCTGGCGCTCCTCGCCGGCGCCCCGCGTCAGCATCGTGGTGGTCGCCGCGCTCGGCACGATCTCCACCGCCAGCTCCTCGCGGTAGGGCTCCAGCAGCGGCTCCAGCTCGGACGCCAGCCCCTGTGTGACGATCAGCGCGCGCAGGCCCAGGCGCGCGGCCTGCAACGCGCTGTAGAACGCGCCACCGCCCGGCTGGCGCAGCTCCCCGCCACCCTCGCGCTCCCGCACGTCGATCGTCACGTGGCCCGCTGTTACGTAGTCGAAGGGGCGCGGGGCTGCGGGAGGGGCAAGGATTCGGCTCGACGCTCCAGCGGTGCCGGTGCCGGTGCCGCTCGAGCTCCGGCCGTATCGTGTTTTGTTTTTTGGATTGGTTCCGCGCGGAATGAATCCTCTTTTTGAATCCCCCAACGGCGCCTCCGACAGGCGTGTTCGACCCCCCGGTGTTGGACGCCCCGGT
>WQXW01000114.1 GCA_009781575.1 Solirubrobacterales bacterium | reverse complement strand
GGCGACCGAGAGGCAGGGCAGGAAGGCGCGTCCCACGAGCCGCCCGCCGCCGCCGCCGCCACCCGCACCGGCGGTGGCGGGGTAGGGCCTGATGGCGGTGGCCACGCTGCCGCCCTGCGCGGTGAGGGCGGGCAGCGGGCTCGAGCGCAGGCCGCAGGAGCCCGCGGGAGCGCGCCCGGGGTATCTCCAGGAGCGCACCCTCGCCTGAATGGGGTCCCGGCTTCGGGGCCTGGCGAGAAGCGGGTGACCGCCCGCGTCGAGCGGCACCACGCTCGATGCCGTGAGTTCGACAGGCGTGGAGATGCGGGCGGCTCGGTATGCGTACGGAAGACCGCGCAGCGGGACCGTGGGCACGCGGGTCCTCCCTTCGACCAAGATCGCGGCCACCTCGGAGGTTGTGACCACGCGGGTGGTCCAGCGGGAGCCGTCGGCGCTCCCGCCGTCGAAGGCGAGGTACACATCTGAGCCCACCGGCGGCGCTGTGGTGACGGCGCCCATCTGCGCGCCGTGTTCTTCGTAGAAGACCTGCCAGTGGGCCCGGCCCACTTCCAGCCCCGGGGCGAGCCGCACGTTGAAGCCGGGTGCGCGTGCGCCGTTGGGGTTCGCCACCGGGGCGCGACCGGCCGCGCCTCTGTGCGCGGGTGTTGCCCGGGGGTCTTCCATCAATGCCCACAGCAGCGCAATCAGCAGCGTGGCCGCGACCGAGGCGATCGCCAGGCGTGTGCGCCGCCGCTCCTGGCGCCGCCGCGCCTCTTCGATCACACCCTGTTGGGGGTCGGGCCAGCGAAGGTCGACCAGGCCGCGCTCGGGTGCCGTGTGGGAAGCCGGCGCCTCGTGAGGCCTATCCTGGACGAGCGGCATTGAAGCTAGTAACACTAGCACTATGTTGAACTCCCGCGAGCCAGTGGCCGGCTCGGGCGGGCGCTCCAGCGCCGCCGGTCGCGCTCCGGGCGTTTCGTGTTTTGTTTTTTGGATTCGTTCCGCGCGGAACGAACTCTCTTTTTGAATCCCCCAACGGTGCCTGCGACAGGTAGTTCGAGGCAGTGCTTGTCCCTCCGGGAGACCCGCATCCAAACACAAGGGCCCCCTCACCCCGCACCGAAGGGTCCCCTACAGGTCGATCGTGGCGGACAGCTCTTCCAGCAGCTGCGTCCGTTCGGCGGGGCCGGCACCCTGGACAGCCACCCACCCCTCGCCCGCGCGCCGCGCGATCAGGTTGGTGGGGCCGCCATAGTAGCCGCTGTTGCCGCCGTAGATGCCCGGCGCGCCGGGCACCGGCTCGAGGCCCGGGATCATCGCCGGCGCGGTGCCGGGATGCGCGGCGTCCAGCAGCACGTACGCCCGCAGTTGATGACCGTCGAGTGAGTACAGCGTGGCGCTGCACACCAGGAACGCGTCGGCGAATATCTGCCCTGGGTAGGGGCGGATGTCGCTGAGCGTGGCACCGCGCTCGGCGACCAGGCCGGCTCCGCCGCTGGCGTGCAGCTGGCAGGACCCGCGCGCGGGCCCGTTCGCACGACTCCACCTGTGCACCGTGCCCTGAACTGGGTCTTCCCGCGTTTCGCGAGTGCTGGCTTGCGGGAGCGCTTCGCCATTCGCGCCGAGCGCCGCGATGGGCGGAATGCCGCGCTGACCGCCCAGCAGCGGACCCGGGAAGCTGTGAGGTTCTTCGAAGGGCGTCACCACGCGCGCCGCGCGCAGACCATAGGGCAGGCCGGGCAGCGCTTCTGTGGCCACACGCGTCTTGCCTTCCACCACGACCGCGCTCACCTCGGGGAGCGTCACCGCCACCGTGGTCCACAGGTGTGAGCCCCCTTCCGAGCTGCCCGAGACGCTGACAAACGGCATCGAGGGATGGATCACGCCAATGCCGGTGCCGCCCCCGTAGGAGCCGTTCTCTTCGATCACCACATTCCAGCCCGCCCGGCCGACGTTTTCAAAGCTCGGCGTCAGGCGAAGGTTGAACGCCGGCGGGTTCACCTGTGGCGCGCTGCCGGAGCCCACCGCCACGCGATGCCGGCGCTGGCGCCGATCGTGCCCGCGCGCCGCCGAGTGCGAGCGGCCGCGCCGTGCGGCACGGGCCTGCGCGACGCCGGCCAACCCCCACGGAGCGCCCACGGCCAACGCGGCCGCCGCGACCCCAACTGCAAACCGAACCCGGCCCCCATCCATGCTCATCGCCGCCTCCTCAGTTCGTGCTTCATTAGAGCTAGTGCTAGTATAACTAGCACAACCACGAGACGTCAAAAGTGGCGGGGTCCGCGGCGGCCGGACGGTTCGCTTGCCACCTTGAACACGCCTGTCGGAGGCGCCGTTGGGGGATTCAAAAAAAAGATTGGTTCCGCGCGGAACCAATCCTTAAAACAAAACACGCAACGGACGCTGCTCGGGACCGGCACCGCCGGCGCGGGCGTCCGCCCATTTTGCGGTCCTGTCAGCTCCGGATGGGGCGTTTGCGGCCGCTCCCACAACAAAACAGAGACCCACGCGCTCCCCGGCCAACCGGCAAGCCCCGCTACGGGCCCGCCGCGGTGCGCGCCGCGTCGGGCGCGAAGTAGGCGGTGATCGCCTCCTCGAGGCCCGGGTCCAGCACCAGCAGCACCTCGTCGCCGGCCTGGATCACTGTGTCCGGCTTGGGCACGAAGCCCGAGTTGTCGCGCAGGATCGAGATGACCAGGCTGCCATCGGGCAGTGAGATCTCGGTGATCGGCATGCCCGCCACGGGCGCGTCGTCGCTGACCTCCAGCTCGATGATCTCGAGGCGCTCCTCCTCGAGCGCCAGCAGGTGCACGAGCCCGTAGCGCGGCACCTCGTGCTCGATCAGGCGCAGGATCAGATCGGTGGCGGAGACCGCCGGCAGTATGTCCAGCAGCCTGAAGTGGTCGTAGTTGCGGGGGTTGTTGACCCGCGCGATGATGCGGTCGCAGAGGTACTTCTCCTTGGCGACCTGGCAGACGAGCATGTTGTCCTCGTCGTCGCCGGTCACCGCGATCACCAGATCGGCGCGCTGGATGCCGGCGCGCTCCAGCACCCACAGCTCGGTGCCGTCGCCGTACTGGATCGCGTGCTCGAACTCCTCCTCGCTGGCCAGGTAGCACTCGCGACTGACCTCGATCAGCGTGACCTCGTGGCCCTTGGCGATCAGCTCGCGCCCCAGGTTGCGCCCCACCTTGCCGGCGCCCACGATGATCGCGTACATCTCAGACGTGCTCGACTTCGAGGGCCTGCTCGAGCATCGCGATCGCCTGCTCGGCGGGAGAGATGGTGTGCAGGCCCTGCTGGCGGTACCAGCTGGCGCGCGCGGGGTCCATCACCCGCACGATCACCTTTTCCACGTTGAAGCGCCGCTGCGCGATCTGAGCGATGATCAGATTGGTGTTGTCGCCGTCGGTCGAGGCGATGAACACATCGGCCCGCTCGATGCCGGCCGCCACCAGGGCGTCGGTCTCCAGCGCGGTGCCCACGGTGAAGTGGCCGCCGGAGTCCTCCCAGCTGTGCCCCTGCCCCGCGTCGAGGCGCTCGTGCGAGAGGGGGTCCTCATCCAGCACCGACACCTCGTGTCCGGCCGCCAGCGCCGACTTCGCCACGGCCGAGCCCACCCGGCCGGCGCCGACGATCAAGACGAACATGCGTCGCACATTAGACCATGCGTGGGCCGGCCGGAGCGGGAGCATGGGCGCCGTGGCCGTCGCTTCCCGCGCCGTGGCCGTCGCTTCCCGCAGCGCCGGCGCCGCCGTGGCGGCGGGCCTCGTCGGCGGGCGGTGCGGTCACGATCACACGGCAGTCGGCCTTGGCGATCACGTAGCGGGTGACCTCGCCCACGAAGCTCTCGAGCGCCAATCCCCTGCCCCCCACGCGCGCGCCTCCGCCTATGCGCGGGGGCTCCTCGGCGCCCAGCACGATCGCTTCCACGCCTCGCCGCCGCGCTTCGTCGACGATCGCGTGGCCCGCGCGCCGCGCGCGCGTGATCGCGGTGGCGACCTGCACGCCGGAGTAGGCCTCCCCCACCTCCTTGGCGCGCGCCAGCGCGCGGCGCGCCTCCTGGACCTGCGCCTCCGGCAGGCGCGCGTCGAGGGGCAGTGCCATCGGGATCTCGAAGATCCACAGCGCCTCGATCGTGGAGCTCTCCATGCTGGCCTCGTCGGTGGGCTCGCTGGACACCAGCAGCGCTGCGGTCTGCACGATGTCGTCGTCCAGGTCGGTGCCGAGCAGTGGCACGAGGATCGAGCCGTACCCGATCTGAGGCGCGCGCTCGGCGCTCAGCATCTGAGGCGCCACGGTCACGCGCCGCAGCAGCGGGCTCTCATTGCCGCGCCTGTAGATCACGTACATCGCGACCCCGCACACCATCCATGCGAGCCCCACATAGCGGGCCGGCTGGTGCACGATCACCAGCGCCACCAGGCCGGCGCCGGAGAGCAGCGCGCCGAGCGCGGCCGGCACCGGCAGGCTGCCGCCCCTGACGGTGAGCGACCACGGCACTGCGAAGGGCCGCTCGCGATCGGGCTCGCGGTAGCGCAGGCGACAGATCGAGATGTGCGCGATCGTGAAGGCCAGCATCGCGCCGAATGCGTAGATGCCGATCAAAAACTCGAGGTCCTCCGGCACCACCAGCGCCGCCGAGGCCACGCCGGCCAGCGCGATCAGCAGGTAGGGAGTGGCGCGCTCGGGATGCAAACGCCCCAGTCCCGCGGGGATCTGGCGGTTGGTGGAGAGCGAGTAGGCCAACCGCGCGAGGCCCAGCATCGCCCCGTTGGCGGCCGCCACCAGCGTGAGCGCGGCCATCGCGCCCACGAGGTATTCGAGCGTCTGCGCCAGCCAGTGGGGGTGCATCCTGGAGACGATCCCGATCACCGGGATGTCGCTGTAGTGCTGCGCCAGCGGGGAGTGGCCGCCGTGCACCGGGAACGCGCTGATCGCCAGCAGCCCGATGCCCACGTAGCCGATCAGCACGATCCCGGTGCCGCTGGCCACCAGCCGCCGCAGCGCGCCGGTGCCGGCCCTCACTTCACCGGAGAGCCCCGCGGCGGACTCCACGCTGGTGAACGCCACCGTGGTGATCGTGAGCGCGAACACCAGGTTGGACCAGGTGGGGGTGTGGCCGAGATCGACCGAGCCGAACGCCACGGTGGGGTCGAAGAGGAGCACCAGCCCCAGCACCACCACGAACGCCTGCAGCGCCAGATCGGCGCCGGCGAGCACGCCCACGTAGCGCACGTTGCGCAGGCCGAAGCCGCGCACATTGCTCCACACCACCAGCGCGATGAACGCCAGCGCCAGCAGCAGCGCCTCGAGGTGATGGCCCAGCGGGCTCCAGAACACACTCAGGTACTGCGTGGCGGTGTAGGTCGTGATCGCGATCAGGATCACGTAGTCGAGGAGAATCGCCCAGCCCGCCACGAAGCTGACCAGCTCGTTGAACGCGTAACGCGCGAACACCGTGGAGCCGCCCCTTTCGGGGTGCAGCGACGCGCCCTCCACATAGGTCATCGCGGTCAGGCAGAACAGCACCGCGCCGATCAGGAACACCACCGGAGTCAGCCCCAGCGCGTGACTGGTGACCACGCCCAGCGCGTAGTAGATCGTGCTGGCCAACGACGCGTACACGATCGCGAACAGCACCGGCGAGCCGATCCCGCGCCGCAGGGTCCACTGCGGGCGCGCGCCCGGCTCCTGGCGCACGGCCGGCTCCGCGCGCGGCGGGTACTCGCCCGGTTCGGGGCGCGGCGGGCGCCCGCCCGGACGCGGGCGCGGGCCGTCGCTCACGAGCGCCGCCCCCGCCGCGCCTCGACGTAGAGCCGCCCGGCGCCGGCGGCCAGGAAGAGCGCGCCGAACAGCGCGCGTGTGACGCTCGAGCCGGTGGCGCCGGCGAGCGCCTGCACGAGCAGCGCAACGCCGAGCAGCGCCATCAGCAGCGACAGCGCCACGGTGACGGCGCGGTGGACCTGACGGCCGCTCATCTCATGTCGAGCTTAGGACCAATCCCGGTGGAGGAGTGACTCGGCGCCCGCCCGCCGGCCCGCCCGCACGCCCGCGGGCCGGTCGGCGCACCCGGCGCCCCGCGCGCCCGCCGCGCGCTTGCGCGGGCGCCTCCGCGGGCACCTCCGCGTCCGGGTCAGGTGATCAGCGGGATTATGAGGATCGCCACGATGTTGGCGACCTTGATCATGGGGTTGATCGCGGGGCCGGCGGTGTCCTTGAAGGGGTCGCCCACCGTGTCGCCGGTGACCGCGGCCTTGTGGGCGTCCGAGCCCTTGCCGCCGT
>WQXW01000113.1 GCA_009781575.1 Solirubrobacterales bacterium | reverse complement strand
TCGGCGCCGGGTCCGGTGAGCGCCTGCACGTGCCCGATCAGGCTGCTTTCCGGGCATTCGCCGAGGCTGGCCTGGGGTTCGGGGCACAGCGTGACCCCGGCGACCTTGCCCAGCAGACCCGGCGGCAGCTGCTCCTGCAGCCCCGCCAGGTAGCCTTCGTCGTCGTTGCGCCCGAAGGCGAGCGTGAAGGGGCTGTATTCGCCGGATTGGATGCTTGTAGTCTGCGCGGCCAGCGCGGGGTGAAACTGCGGCCCGAAGCAGTTTTCGGTGATATCGAACGCGTAGGTGGGGTCGGAGCTCTCCGTGAAGGGACTGCTCCACGGCGTGAGATCCATATTGGTCGTGGCGGGTCCGCATTCGCGCGGATTGGCCAGCGCGGCCCGCGGGCCGCCCCCCAGCTTCAGTTCGAATTTGTTGAACGGCAGCGGTGGGTTGCCCGCAAAGGTGGCGGTGATCTGGCCGGTCTGCTGGTTGATCGACCCTTCGCCGTTGAGCTTGACGATGATCTTCGATTCGCCCTGGCTGACCGCCTGGACGTAGAGTCGGATCATCCTGCCGTCCTGGGCGTCTTCGGGGGTGCAGGGATCGCACAGCGGGGAGGCGAGGTACACCTGGCCCTTCAGCTTTTCGGGGAGGTTCGGCGTTTCGATTTCGACTTCGCCGACCTGTGCTTCGCGTGGGCATTCCGCGAGCACGCCGCTGTGCAGCCCGAACTGCGCTTCCGAGCAGGTTTTCAGGCCCCACGCCACTCCCGGCGAGACCACCGTCCCAACCGGCAGGGCCATCCTCACCGTCTGGATCGTGGGTGTGGCAAGGCTCGCCGCTTCATCGTTCTGGGGCACCGTCAGTTTCAGCGTGTAACCCGCCGGGGCGCCGGCTTCGAGCGTGTCGGGCAGCATCGAGATCGAGGGCTGCATGCTCAGCGCTTCACAGCCGACCAGCGGCGGCATCGGCGCGGGCGCTTCCACGAACGCGCCCGGTTTGAGCCAGGAATCGGTCGACATCACGCTCTGCATCGGCGTACCGCACTGCTGGGGGTTGGTGAGCAACGGGATGTGCTGCTCTTTCGGTTCCGGCCCGCCGAAGGGGAAGCCGTAAAAGCTGACCCGATGCACGGCGGGGTTGGCCGGCGGGCCGTTGTGTTCGGCCGGCACTCCCCAGATCGTGATCCAGGTCGAGAAGGTCTGCGCCGCCTCGCTGAGGTTGGGGGAGGTGACGCGCACACCGTAGTTGCCGGCGGAGAGCACACTGGTGTCCAGGCGCACCGGCAGCACGAAGGCGTCGAACGCGAACGCCACCGGCTCGCCCGGAGCGGGCGTGATCGCATACACCGGTGTGCTCAGGCCGGCGGGCGTTTCCCCGAAGAGGCCGACGTAGATCGTGGCCATCCCGACCATCGAGGACGCCGGGCAGGGGTTTTCGCCGAAGAAGTGGTCGCCCTGCGAGAGCACCGCCTCCATCGTGCACTTGGGGAGCCGCGTGATGTTGCCGACGAGCCCCGGCGGCAGATCGAAACGTATGTCCTTCGCGGTGCCGGTCACCTGCAGGGGTTCCTTGGTGGTTATCGTGAAGGCCGTGGTGAGGCTCGCGTGCGCACCGGCCTGGTTGCTCGACAGCGCGGCCTCGACACTCCCCGGCGACGGGCCGTAGGGCGCCGGCGTGGAGCTGATGATCACGTGATTGCTCGCCGAAGCGGTTCGTCGCGCGCCACCGCCGGACACCGTGACCGCGTTCATTTCGCCCTGCGCGGGCGAGCTGGTCGCCTTCACGCGGATGTACAGGATCAGCGTGTCGCCGGTGATGATTTCGTCGCCTTCGATCGTGCAGCGCAGCGTGCGTTCGGTTTCGGGATTCTGCGGACACGTCATTTCGGTTTCGCCTTTGGCGCCGGCGATGATGCGGCTCCCGTAGGCGTCCACGCCGTTGACCTTGGTCGCGGTGACTCCGGGCGGGAGCGTGTCTTCGATCGTGACCCTGCTGCCGTCGGTCGTGCCGCCCACATCGGTGGCGGACACCTGGATCATCCCCGCGGTTTCGGCTTCGGTCTTCTTGGTCACGGTCACGGTGCCGGGCGTGCCGGGATTGCCGCCTTCCCTCAGCTTTTCGGTGTGGGCCTGCATCAGCGGCGCCTTGTAATACTGGTCGATCCCGGCGAATTCGATCTCATACGGAGTGCCGCCGCCCGGGCCCCCGGGCCCCCCGCTGACTTTGGCCGAGTTTTCGCGGAAGGTGTTCTCCCCCAGGTCTTTGTTCAGGAGTTCTTCCAGTTGTGCGGCGGTGGCGTTGTAGGGGAGTTCGCCGGTCGTTTCCGTCCCCAGCAGGCCCGTGGCCGTGAGCGTGTAGGTGCCGCGGTCGGCTGCGACCGTCAGCGTTTGCGCAGCGTTCTCGGGGCTCCCCGGAACCAGGTGCGTCGGTTCGGCCACCGTGATCGGCAGCCACACGGGCGGTTCGGCCACCGCCCACGCGGGGCCGGCGCCCACGAGCAGGAGCAGCGCGGCAGCGCCGAGGGCGGCCGCCAGGGCTGCGCGAACGGACGGCATCGGGCGGGCCATCACTTCCCCCTCCTGTTGCGCCGCCGCGACCCCTTCGCTTTCTTCTTGGCCCGCTTCCCCTTGGCCCGCCTCCCCTTGGCAGGCCTGGACTTCTTGACGCACTTGCCCTTCTTCAACACGGTGCCCGCCCTGCATTTCGTCTTCACCGGCGCCGTCGTGGCAGGCGACGCCTCCGGCGGAATGTTGCCGAGCCCTTCAAAGGTCGCGCTGCCGCCCGCGGTGAGCAGCTGTGGCACACTCGGCGGGCCCTGGCAGACCTCGCCGGAGCACGGCGTCTTGGCCGGCGGCGGGCTGTCGCCCGGGCGTGGAATGCGCGCGTCGTAGACGTCGGTGGATTCGTCTTCATCGCTCGGCACGAGCCCCTGTTGGGTGACGAAGAACACATCGCCCCCGGTTTCGCTGTTGTCGATGTAAAACGACGCGACCGGGGCGGTGCCGCCGGAGATCAGGTATATGTGCCCGTTCTCCCACTCGTACACGTCCGGCTGTCCGTTGACATCGGCCGCAACCAGGGGATCGGGCGACTGAAAGAAGATGCGCGAGCCGTCGGCGGACATCATGCGCACGTTCTGCACGGTGCGCGGCGAGTTGTCGAGGTTCGTTTCGGCCGGTCCGCTGGGATTCACCCCTGCGGGCGGGCACGATACGCAGGTGAGTTCCCTGTTGGCCACGTCGTAGCGGTAGAACTGTGCGAAGCCGCCGGTGTTGAAGCTCGAGAGGGTGCTTTCACCGCCCGACGGTTCCGCGTAAAACAGGAACACCGAGCCGTCCGCGGTGGCGCGCGCGGGATCGAGGCGATAGTTGACCTTGCTCGCGATGGTTTCTTCGGTGATGCCACCCGCTCCGTTCGTGAGGAGCTTGATTTCGCCCGCGTGAAAGAACATCACGCGCGAGCCGTCGTTCGAGGACGCCGCGATTTCACCGTTGCCCATGTTCGCCACAGAGGTCACCTGTCCGGTGGTGGTGTCGGCCTCGTACATGCTGGGCTGCGTCTGGTTGGCGACGTAGTTGCCTTCGGTGGAGGCGCCCACCAGCGCGCTGGAATCGACGCTCATTTCGACGTCGCCGACCTTCGGGAAGGTGAGGTTCCAGGCCGATGGGGTGTTGTTGCACCCTGTTTCGGCGACCTGCACGTTTCCCGCGCCGACATTGGAGAGCGCCGCCAGCGCAGATTCGACCTTCGTGGCGTTCGTGGGCCACGTGATCGGCGCGGTGGTCTGCGTGTTCGCTCCCACGGTCACCGCGAGCGTGAAGCTGCCGCCGGTGTAAAAGTTGCCGGTACCGGAGTTGCAACCGACGTTGACCTGCAATTCGGTGCGCTGCGGTGCGGTGCTGGTGAGCGGGTCGACGCTTGCGAAGAAGACGTGCGAGCCGTCGGGGGAGGCGTACGCGTAGGTGGCCCCCCAGAAGTCGTTGGTGATTCCGGGTGGATCGCCGAACGCGCGCGCGCCGTTGCGGACCGGCGCGCCGGCCGGTTGTGAGATCTCCGAACGCGACACGAGCGTGGTCCTGTGTGCGCCGTTGGGCAGAGCTTCGCGCATATAGAGCTCCGGCAGTTCGTCGGTGCAGACCTGGATGTGGGGCTCCACCACGCCGGTCTCGCCGAGCTTTTCCTTTTCTTCCTTTTCCTTCATTTCCTTTTCTTCCTGGTGGACCTGCGCGGTCGGGCAGTAGCTGTTGAGGCGCTTTGAGAATTCGGGGAGAGGGCTGACGAAGAACGCGTGCGTTCCATCCTGGGAGACCTGATTGTCGAGCAGTTCGGAGTTGTAGATCTCGAACTGGCCCACCACAGAGTTGACGCCGAGCGACGCCCCCACCGCTCCGTAGGGGCTGATCCTGCCGCTCGGAAGCACGCCGGCCTCCCTGATTTCCTCTCCCGCGGGCCCTGGGGCCCATTCATAGAACCCCGGAGCGCCCTGTGAAATTTCGTTCGCTTCGACGTGCTGCGCGCGGCCGCTGGTTTCGTCTTCCGCAAGCAGCGTGCCGGTGTAGGAGAAGTACCCCGTCCGTGCATCGGGCGCCATGCCCGCGATGAGCGCACTGGGCTGTTGGGTGATCGAGCCGAGTTCCGGTATCGGGCTGGCGATCGCGGGCCTGCCCAGCCAATCGGGTTCGACCAGCGGATTTTCGCTCATGAACAGTTTGAGATCTTTCCCATTGGACGGCTCCGCGCCGGCGTAGCGCGCCGAGTTCCCGTTGCAGCAGCCGCTCGGGTCGAACACCACGCGCGAGAAGTCGGCCGAGGGATAGAAGCCCGGCGATTGCGCGGCCGACTCGAGCCCGAACACACCCAGCTGCCGCGGATCGGCGGGTTCGGTGCTCCAGCCCACGCCCGGCGTGCGCCTGGAGATCTGCTGCTGCAGGCCGCCCTGCACGGCCAGGGCCCCCACCGGGCCGCTGGTCTCATACTCGACCGCGTTCCCCGTCGCCGAGCCGAGCATCGAGTCGAAGTTGCCGGTGTAGGCGGGGTCGGGGAAGATGATGTTGCCGTCCTTGTCGGCCGGCGAGACCTGTTCGTATATGCGACCGTCGGGCAGGTTGGCCAGTGCGGCGGTGGGCAGCATCGCGACCACCGCCGCCACGCCCGCGAGGAGGGACACGCGAGCGGCGCTCACCCCAGCGCGCATGTCCCTCCCACGGGCGTGTCCCTCCCGGCGGGGACGCCCCTCCCGATGAGCGTGCCCCTCCCGGCGGGCACGCCCCTCCCGATGAGCGTGCCCCTCCCTCCCGTGCGCGTCATCCCGCTGCGCTCCTCTCCACCAGACCGTTCATTCCCCCAAAGCTGTCGATATCCGCGCCTCGCACCCCCACCTCCTCACCGGGAGGCGCCACCCCGCGGATGTGACCAAGGTAGTCGGTGGCGGTTGCGATGAAAAGTGCGGTAGCGGAATAGTCCTATACCGCCATATCTCACACCACCGCGGCTGGATCGGTCGAGGTTGCCGGCGGGGGCGGCACCGCGAGCGGGGTTCACCCGCATTCGGCCGGGCGCGCGGTCCGCGGGCGCCGGCAGACTCAGAACGGCTCGTCGGGCAGCTCCACCCTCCCCGCGGGCCAATGTGCGTCGTGGGCGAGCGGCTTCCACATCGCGCGCATGGGCATCTCGATCATCCCGGAGGGCTGCCGCACGAAGACCGGCTCGGGGATGAGCTGGAAGCCAAACTTGGAGTACAGGGGGACGTTGCGGGGTAGACAGAAGAGCATCGCGCGCTCGGCGGGGAGCTCGCCGGCGATCTGGAGCGCGCGCTCGATCATCACACGCGCCAGACCGCGCCCACGGGCGACACGTGTGACGATCACCCCGCCGATCCCGGCCACCTGCAGCGGAGCGCCGGCCACACGCGCCTCGGCGAGGAGCACGCCGGCCAACGCGACCAGCTTGCCGGCGTCGTCGCGCACACCGAGGTTGTGGGTCTTGGCGCGCCAACGGAGCGATTCGCCCACGCCACCCCACGGCTCGGGCTCGCCCGCGATCACCTGGCGCCAATCCGCGTCGGTGATCGTCTCGAGCCCCACCACGTGCACGGTCCCAACGTTAGTGGCCGCCGGAGGCAGCGCGCCGCGTCGGGGCGTATGTATCTGTGTGCTTTCCTCTGCGACGGTGCCCGCTCCGGCAGTGCCGGTCCAGCAGCGTCCGTTTCGTTTTTTGTTTTGCGGATTGGTTCCGCGCGGAACGAATCCTCTTTTTGAATCCCCCAACGGAGCCTCAGACAGGCGTGTTCGAGGCCGGGC
>WQXW01000112.1 GCA_009781575.1 Solirubrobacterales bacterium | reverse complement strand
TCGAGCACCACGAAGTCGCCCGCCCCCGCCTCGCGCTCCACCGTCTCCAGGCGCGCGAGCCGCTCGCGCTGGCGCTCGATCTCCTCCTCCACCTCCTCGCGGCTCACCTGCGGCTCGCCCCGGCCGACCTCCAGCCCGCGGTAGGCGCCGAGCGTGGCGCGCGGCAGCACCCCGATCTCGATCGAGAGCTCCAGCGCCTGCCCCGCACCCGGCAGCTCGCCGAGCTCGAGCTCGGGGTCGCCCACCGGCACGATCCCGGCGGTGTCGATCGCGTCCGCGTACCAGCCCCCGAGCTGGTCGCGCACCGCTTCCTCCAGCACCGCCTCGCGGCCCACGCGCTGGATCACCAGCGGCGGGGGCACCTTCCCGCGACGAAAGCCCGGCAGCCTCAGCCGGCCGCCGAGCTCGCGCGCCTTGCGCTCCAGCGCCCGCTCGATCTCGCCGGGGGGCACCTCCACCTGCACACGCACCCGCGATTCGGGGAGCTCCGTGACCACGGTTGTCAGCTCGGCGGGCACGCGCGCCACGATACCGTTCCCGCCCTCGATGCCCCCGTCCTGGATGCCCCGGAAATCTCGCGCGCGCGGCGCCCACGCCGGCGCCCACGCCGGCACCGGCGCCGCGGCGCGGCGGCGCGCATCGCGGGCCGCATCCCGGTGGGCGCGCCTGGAGGGGCGGCTCTGGACCGGTCCCGTGGGTCATCTGCTCGGCGGCGCGCTCGACTTCTCGGAAGCACTCGGCCGCTGCGCGCTCTCGAGCGCCCGGCGGCGGCGAGCGCGGGGCGCCGACGGGCGCGGGAGCCTCCCGCGCGCCACCGCGATCTGACGCGGGGCGCGCGGGGGAAGCGGTCCAGCGCGATCAGGCGGTCACCGCCGGGTGGCCCTCGAAGGAGAGCGCCACGCCGCGCGGCAGCACCAGCACCGGGCAGGTGGCCACCTCCTCGATCAGGTTGTGCGCCGCGGCGCTCAGCGCGATGCGACCCGCGCCCGCCTCGGGGCGGGAGCCCACGATCAGCAGATCCGCGCTCTCGTCGGCGATCGAGGTGACCGACGCGCCCAGCGCGTCGGCGAGCGCGCGGGCGGTCGCCTCCACGGCGGGGTCCTCCGCGTCGCCGGTCGCGGCCAACAGCTTCGCGCGTCCCTCGAGCTCCCGCGCCGCGTAGCCGGCCGGCGCGATCGCGATCGCGGTGGTGCCGCCCTCCAGCAGCCGCTGCGCGGAGTTGCCGATCGCGATGTGGCCCCTCGCCGTGTGGGAGTCCGAACAGAACACGATCACCTGCGCGCCCTTGCGCTCGGCGAGCCCGCTCAAGCCCTTGGGCGTGGAGCGGTCGGTGATCACGTGGCGGCTCGCCTGCAGCCCGCCGAGCAGCTCCACTCCGCGGCCCAGCAGCTGTTCGGCGTCGTGCTCGACCAGCACCTCGCGGCCGACCTCGTCCTCGGGCGCGTGGCGCACGTAGGCCAGCGCCAGCTCGGCGCCGGCCACGCCGAACAGGCGCCCCAGCGCGACGGCGTCATCCTCGTTGTAGGTGCCGTCGTAGGAGACGATCACTCTGGTTGTGTCCGACATCGGTGGCCCCTTTCTCTCTCGATCCGACGGTTGTCCGGAAGTCTCTTTCGACCGATGGTCGCACCAGCCTCCCATCAGTACCAGTGATCTTTTTGATCGATGGTATAAGCTTTGCTTATGTTGAACGTGGCGAGATTGCGCGCGCTCAAGGAGGTCGCCGCGCGCGGCACGCTCTCCGCCGCCGCCGACGCGCTCGACTACACGCAGTCGGCCGTCTCCCAGCAGATCGCCGCACTGGAGTCCGAGGTCGGCCTCGCGCTGCTCGAGCGCCACGCGCGGGGCGTGCGCCCCACGGCGGCCGGCCGCGCGCTGCTCGCGCACACCGACGGCGTGCTCGCGCGCATCGAAGCCGCCGAAGCCGAGCTGGCCGCGATCGCCGGCCTGCGCGGCGGGCGTTTGCGCATGGCCTCCTTCCCCACCGCCGGCGCCACGCTGATGCCCCTGGCGATCGCCATGTTCAAAACGCTGCACCCCGGCGTGGAGCTGTCACTGGCCGAGGGCGAGCCGCAGGAGATCGCCCCGCGACTGCTCGCCGGCGAGTTCGATCTCGCGCTGCTGTTCGAGTTCGGCGAGCACGAGCCGCGCCCCGCGCCCGCGCCCGCGCCCGCGCCCGCGCGCGCGCGCGACCACGCGCTCGAGCGGGTGGCGCTCCTGCGCGATCCCATGTACCTCGCGCTCCCCCGCCGCCACCGGCTCGCCGGTGCTCCCGCCCTGCGGCTCGAGCAGCTGCGCGGCGAGGCGTGGATCCAGACCTCCCGCTCCTCGCCGTGCGCACGCCACGTCGTGCGCTGCTGTCACGCCGCCGGCTTCGAGCCCAACGTCTCCTTCGAGAGCGACGACTACCAGACGATCCAGGGGCTGGTCGCCGCCGAAGTCGGCGTCGCGCTGATCCCCGAGCTGGCGCTCTCGGTCGTCAGGGACGACATCGCGATCCGCGCGCTCCACCCCCACCCTCCCGTGCGCGAGGTGATCGCCGCGGCCCCCGCCGACGCGCGCCTGGCGCCGGCCGCGCCCGCGATGCTGGACATGCTGCGCCAGGCCGCCGCGCGCTACGAGGCCGTCGGCGTGCGGCGCGCCGCGTGAGCGCGCTTTGGCGCATGCGGCGCCCTCCAGCCGTTGCGTGTTTTGTTTTTAGGATTGGTTCCGCGCGGAATGAATCCTCTTTTTGAATCCCCTAACGGAGCCTCAGACAGGTGTATTCGACGCCCCGTGGCCGGATTCCCGCAAAATGCGGATTTTCAGATTTTCACTGTTGAGTCGTGCCTGCCCGCGGTCAGCTTTGGCTTGACAGGCTGGAGAGGTAGGCCTGCTCGATCGCTCGCGCTATCTCTCTGTAGCCGTGGTTGGTGGGGTGGATGTCCGGTGGGATGTGGTTGCACATGTTGGTCAGCTTGCAGAGAGAGGCCTGTTCCGCTTCCAGCGTGCCTTCCACGTTGAAGCGCGAGAAGGGGTTGGCGAAGATCGCGTGCACAGCCGCCGCGCCCTGCGCGAGCACGCCGTTGAGCGCCACCGTGAACGCGTTCAGCTGCTGCGCCATCGGCTCGGAGGTCACGATGGTGGAGAGCGCGGGGAAGGGGTCGTACAGGCCCACCACCACGATCGTCGCTTCCGGCGCCGCCGCTCTCAGCTGGGCGAGGATCGAGCCCAGGTTGGCGCCGATTTGCGCCAGCAACGCCGGCGCGTGTTCGGCCACGCATGTCGGATCGAGCTTGCACACCACCTCGGCCACGCCCAGCGCGTCGTTGGCGCCGATGTCGATCGAGATCGTGCCGACTTCGCCGGGGTGCGCGGCTATGTATGCGAGCGCATTGCTCAGCTGTGATTCCTTGGGGTAGGGATGGTGGAGCGGAAGGCCCGCTTCCTGGTAGGCGCACGCCTTCATCATCGATTCGGTCGTCTCTCCCGGGCAGCCGTCGTTGACCACCTGCACGTGCTCGAAGCGCTTCAGGAATCTGGCGAAGTCGTCCACGTAGCCGGTGTCGAAGGCCGCCGCCGGATCCTGCGGGGCGAGCGCTTCGAACTTCGCCTGCGAGTAGCCGAACGCCAGCGAGTCGCCCAGCGCCAGGTAGGTGCCTCGCACGTGGCCGTGCCCGCGGCCGTGGCCGTGGCCGTGCTCCTCGGCGCCGGCCGGCGCCGCCGCCATGGCGCACACCGCCGCGATCGCCACCGCCGCGCCGCTCGCGCGCAGCGCCGTGAGTCTCATCCTCCGCATCATCGTCATCCTCGCTCCCTCCCCATTTCTCATCCTCCTGCTGTTCATGCTGATCCCGAATCCCCGATCCTAACGACTGTCCCTACCCGCGCGCGGCGATTCGCCAACGCTCCAGGGGAAGCGCACCGGCCCGAGCGTCTGCACCTCCGGCTCGAGCGCCACGCCGAAGCGCGCCAGCACGCGGGCGCGGCCCTCCGCCATCACCGCCACCACATCCGCCGTGGTCGCCGATCCGGTGTTCTCGATGAAGTTCGCGTGCTTGGGCGCGAAGCGCGCGCCACCGATCTCGAGGCCGTTGCACCCCGCCTCGGCCAGCAGCAGCCCCGCGCTGCGGCCCTCCGCGGCCGGGTCGCCCTCGGGGTTCTTGAACGTCGAGCCGAAGGTTCTTATGCCCTGCGGCTGGGCCTCGTGGCGCATGCGCCGCATCTCCGCGATCCGCGCCCGCACGCGTTCCTCATCGTCCCGGCGCAGCCTGAAGCCGGCGCTCACCACGATCTCGCCCGCGCGCAGCCCCGAGCTGCGGTAGGCCAGCTCCAGCTCCTCCGGGCCGCGCCGCTCGACGCCGTCCGCGGTGGCCACGCGCGCCCACTCGAGCACCCTCGCCAGCTCGCCGCCGTACGCGTTGGCGTTCATGCGCACCGCCCCTCCCACGGTGCCGGGGATGTTCACCCCCCACTCCACGCCCGCCAGCCCCAGGCGCGCCACGTGCGCGGCCAGCGCCGGCAGGCGCACCGCGCCGCCCGCCACGATCACCTCATCGCCCGCCCGCTCGATGCCCCCCAGCGCGCGGTCGAGCTTGAGCACCAGCCCCCGCACGCCCTCATCCGCGACCAGCAGGTTCGAGCCCGAGCCCACCACGCTCACCGCGTGGCCCTCCGCGCGCGCCCACTCGAGCAGCTCCAGCAGCTCGCGCTCATCGCCCGCGCGCGCCCACCACTCGGCCGCACCGCCGGTGCGCACGGTGGTGAGCCGCGCCAGCGGGTGGCCCTCGCGCACCGCCTCCGGCCGCGCCCGTGCGCTCACTGGGACACCAGGCCACGCGCCAGCCGGTCGATGTCACCCGCGCCCATCGTCACACAGAGGTCATCACGTTCCAGCTCGCCCCCCAGCACGCGACTCGCCTCCTCCATGCGCGGCAGCCAATAGACCCGCCCGCCCCGCGCCGCCTCCGCCGTGGTGCGCGCGATCGTCAGGCCGCTCACGCCGGGGTGGTCCTCCGCGCGCTCGCGCGCCGGGTACACCTCCAGCACCGCCACCACGTCCGCCTGCGCCAGCGCGCGCCCGAACTCGCGCGCCAGCAGCGCCGTGCGGGAGAAGAGGTGGGGCTGGAACACCGCCACCACGCGCGCCGGCTCGAAGGTGCGCGCCGCCCGAAGGGTCGCCACGATCTCGGTGGGGTGGTGCGCGTAGTCGTCGTACACCAGCGCCCCCGCCCGCGTGCGCCCGACCCTCTCGAAGCGCCGCCCCGCGCCGGTGAACGCCTCCAGACCCCCCACCGCGCCGTCGAGCTGGTGGCCCGCCGCGCCGTCCGTCTCCGGGTCCCGAGCCGTGCCGTCGTCGTGAAGGCCCGCGAGCCGCGTGGCCTCGAGCGCGGCCACCGCGTTCAGGGCGTTGTGGGCGCCCGGCAGCCGCAGGTGGACCTCGCGCCCGCGCCAGGTGAAGCGAGCGCGGCCCCCGCGCAGCTCCGGGTCGGGCATGTCGTAGGCGACCACGCGCGCGAGGGCCGGGGTGGGGAGCAGCTCCAGCAGCTCGGGTCGGTCCCACAGCACGATCGCGCCGCGCGCGCTCGCCAGGAACTGCGCGAAGGCCGCGCGCAGCTCCTCCAGCGAGGCGAAGCTCGCGTGGTGGTCCAGCTCCACGTTTGTCAGCACCGCGACCTCCACCTCCAGCGACAGCATCGAGCGATCCGACTCGTCCGCCTCCACCACGAGCCACTCGCCCTCTGACCAGTGCGCGTTCGGCAGGCCGCCCCCCACCGAGCTGCCCACGAGCCAGCCGGGGTCCGCGCCCGCGCCGCGCAGCGCGTGCACCAGCATCGCCGCGGTGGTCGTCTTGCCGTGCGTGCCCGCCACCGCGATCGAGCGCCGCAGCGCGCTGAGCTCCGCCAGCAGCGCCGCGCGCGGGCGCTCCGCGATGCCCCGCGCGCGCGCCGCCACGCGCTCGGCGTTGTCCCGCGGGATCGCGCTCGAGTAGATCAGCTCCACTCGATCGCCCTCCGGCAGGTTTGCCCCGCGGTGTCCCACCCGCGCGTCGACCACACCCTCGCCGCGCAGGCGCTCCAGCGCGGGGGAGCTCGCCTGGTCGGAGCCGCTCAGCTGCGCCCCCAGCGCGTGCGCCGCGCGCGCGTACCCGCTCATGCCCGCGCCGCCCACCCCCACGAGGTGCAGCCGCCGCCCGCGCCACGGCCGCTCCGGGGCGCGCGGCGGTCCGGTGCCGCCCGCGCCTGTCATGGACCCGCGCCGGTCATGCGGCCCGCGCCTGTCATGCGCCGGCGGCCTCCAGCAGCTCCGCG
>WQXW01000111.1 GCA_009781575.1 Solirubrobacterales bacterium | reverse complement strand
TCCGTGAACGAGTTCCTGCTGGTCAAGCAGGCTGGCTTCGATCCGCTCGGCCTCGTGGTGGGCAGCTCGATCTTTCACATCGGCCTGCAGATGGCAGGGTGGAAGAGCAGCCAGGAGCTGGACGTGCTCTCGCAGGCGATGTACTCCGCGCGCCAGCTCGCGATGACCCGCATGGAGGAGGAGGCCGATCAGCTGGGCGCCGACGGCGTGGTGGGCGTGCGCCTCGACATCGGCCGCTACGAATGGGGTCAGGACATGGCGGAGTTCATCGCGATCGGCACCGCCGTGAAGCACCGCGAGGGCGTTCTGCACCGCGCGCCCAACGGCAGGCCCTTCACCAGCGACCTCTCCGGGCAGGACTTCTGGACGCTGCTGCGCACCGGCCATCGGCCGGTGGGGATGGTGATGGGCAGCTGCGTGTACCACGTCGCGCACCGCGGGATGCTCAAGTCGCTGGCCCAGACCGGGCGCAACGTGGAGCTCACCAACTTCACCCAGGCGCTGTACGACGCGCGCGAGCTCGCGATGGAGCGCATGCAGAGCGAGGCCCAGCAGGTGAGCGCCGAGGGCATCGTCGGTGTGAACCTCCAGGAGAAGAGCCACGGCTGGGGCAGCCACACGATCGAGTTCTTCGCGGTCGGCACCGCGATCATCCCCAGCGAGGGCCACGACGGCACGATCGAGCCGCCCACGCCGGTCCTCGATCTCAGCAATTGAGCCTAAGAGAGCGAAAGGGGCACCTCAGATGAGCGCCACCACGACAACCGACAACCGTCCAGCGAGCATCGTCACGACCGAAGACCGCGGCGCGGTGCGGCACATCGTGCTCAACCGCCCCGAGAAGCGCAACGCGATGAGCCAGGAGCTGCTGCGCGCGCTGCGCGAGGCGCTGTGGGCGGCGGGTGAAGATCGGGGCGTGCACTGCGTGGTGCTGCGCGGCGAGGGGCCGGTGTTCTCGGCCGGCGTCGACCTGAACGAGCTGGCCGCGTTCGGTGAGCGCCCGCAGATGCTGCGCCCGCTGCGCCGCGTGTTCCTCGATTGCGCCAACGCCTGCGAAGAGATGCTCAAGCCGGTGATCTGCCAGATCCACCGCACCTGCGTGGGCGGCGCGCTGGAGGTGGCGCTCGGGTGCGATCTGCGCGTCGCCTCCACCGACGCCCAGCTGGGGCTGCCGGAGGTGAGGTTCGGGATCATCCCCGACGTGGGCGGCTCCTCGCGCCTGCCCGCGCTGGTGGGCCTGGGGCGCGCCAAGGAGCTGATCATGACGGGACGTGTGATCCACGCCGCCGAGGCCGAACGGATTGGGCTGGTGAATCGCGTGGTCGAGCCGTAGGCGCTCGAGCACGCCACGCAGGCGCTGGTGGAGGAGCTGCTCGCCAACTCGCCCTTCGCGGTGGGCAGGGCCAAGCGCGTGATGGACGCCTCCGCGCGGCCCGCGCTCGCGCACACGCTCGAGCTGGAGGTCGTCTTCCAGGAGCAGTGCGCGGCGGCCATTCGCGAGGCCGCCGCACCCGCGGCCGCCACCGCCGCTCCCACAACCTGAAGTGTAATCGAGCAGCGTTTACCCCGGTACACTTTGCCGCCACTGCACCGGGCCGGCCACGAGCGTGTGACTGCCGAGCGCCCGGCCCAACAGCTCCTGGGCGTGGCGCGCGCAGGCCAGCAGCGCGGGCAGGTCCACGCCGGTGTGGATGCCCATCTCCTCCAGCATCGACACCAGGTCCTCGGTAGCGATGTTGCCGGTCGCGCCCGGCGGCACCGGGCAGCCGCCGAGCTCGCCAAAGCTCGACTCGAAGCTCTCCACGCCCGCCTGCAGCGCGGCCAGCACGTTGGCCAGACCCTGGCCGCGCGTGTTGTGGAAGTGGGCGGTCAGCTCGAGCTCCTCACCCAGCCGCGCGCGCGCCGTGGTGAAGAACTCGCCCACCTGCGCGGGGTTGGCCATGCCGGTGGTGTCGCCAAAGCCCACCTCCTGTGCGCCGGCATCGCGCAGCCGCGCGGCGATCTCCAGCACGCGCGCGGGCGGCACGCGGCCCTCGTAGGGGCAGCCGAAGGAGGTCGAGATGACCCCCTCGCAGCGCCACCCCACCTCGCGCGCGCGCGCCAGCACGCGCTCGAGCTCGGCCAGCGACTGCGCGATCGAGCGGTTGACGTTGCGGCGGTTGTGCGTCTCCGAGGCGGAGAGGAACACGTTGATCTCATCGATCCGCTCGCGGTGGGCGAGCGCCCGCCGCAGGCCGCGCTCGTTGGGGATCAGCACGCTCACCGCCACACCGTCGGGCACGTCGATCCGCTCCAGCACCTGCTCCGCGTCGGCCAGCTGCGGGATCACCTCCGCGCGCACGAAGCTGGTGACCTCCAGGCGGCGCAGCCCGGTGCGCGCCAGCGCGTCGATCAGCGCCACCTTCGCCTCGGTGGCGATCACCTCGGGCTCGTTCTGCAACCCGTCTCGCGGGCCGACCTCGCGGATGCGCACGGCCGTCGGCGCCATGGGCTAAGCCTATACTCGGCCGCCTTGCCCGCCCCCAACCGACCGGTCTCCATCATCGGCGCCTCCGGCGCACTCGGCTTCGGCCTGGCGCTGCGCCTGGGCCGCGCCGGCGTGCCCGTGGTGATCGGCTCGCGCGACGCCGAGCGCGCGGCGCACACCGCGCGGCGCGCCGCCGAGGCCGTCCCCGGCGTGCAGTGCGCCGGATACGACAACGCACGCGCTGTGGGGGAGGCCGAGTGCGTGATCCTTTCCGTGCCGTTCCGCAACCACTCCGAGATACTCACCAATCTGAGGAGCGCGCTGCGCCCCGGCCAGCTGCTGATCGACGCCACCGTTCCGCTGGCGGCCGCGGTCAGCGGGCGCGGCTCGCGCATGCTCGGCGTGTGGCAGGGCTCCGCCGCGCAGCAGGCGCGCGAGATGGTGCCCGACGGCGTGCGCGTGGTGTCGGCGCTCCACACCGTCAGCGCCGCCACGCTCGCCGATCTCGACGCCGAGCTCGACCAGGACGTGCTCGTGTGCGGCGACTCGCGCGCGGACAAGCGCGAGGCGGCCCAGCTGATCGAGTCGATCGACGGCCTGCGCTGCGTGGACTGCGGCCGCCTGGAGATGGCGCGCATCGCCGAGTCGCTCACCGCGCTGCTGATCGCGGTCAACGCGCGCTACAAGAGCCACGCCGGCGTCAAGCTCACGGGGTTGCCCGGGGAGCTGTGGAGCCAGTAGTGGCCGGGCCCGGCCGAGCGGGAACCTGGCGCGGCGTCGAACACGCCTGTCCGAGTGGCCGTTGGGGGATTCAAAAAAAGGATTCATTCCGCGCGGAACCAATCCTCAAAACAAAAAACGAAACGGACGCTGCTCGACGACCGGCACCGCTGCTGGAGCGGGCGCCCTCGCATTTTGCGGGAATCTGGGCGAAACGCTCATGCGCGAGCCACTAGCGGACGACGGGGCGCCGGACGTCGTGGTGCTCTCCGGCGGCACCGGCGGGGCCAAGCTCGCGCGGGGCATGCTCGATGTGGTGGGGCCCCAGCGGTTGGCGGTGATCGCCAACACCGGCGACGACCTGGAGATATATGGCGCGCACGTCTCGCCCGACCCCGACCTGATCTCCTTCTGGCTGGCCGACCTGATCGACGAGCGCGGCTGGGGGCTGCGGGGCGACAGCTTCGCGGTGATGGACGCGCTGCGCGCGCTCGGGGTCGAGGTGTGGTTCAACCTCGGCGACCGCGACCTGGCCTGGTGCCTGGAGCGCCGGCGCATGCAACGGGAGGACGGGCTGCGTCCCACCGAGGCGTTGCGCGCGCTGAACGAGCGCATCGGCGTGCACGCGCAGGTGCTGCCGATGTGCGACACCCCGCTGCGCACCTTCGTCGACGGCGTGCCCCTGCAGGAGTTCCTGATCCGGGGCGGCGGCCGCGGGCCGATCGAGGCGGTCGATCTCCGCGCGGGCGAGCCGGGAGACGGCAGGGTGTCCCCCACCCCCGAGGTCGTGCGCGCGCTCGCCGGTGCGCGCGTGATCGTGGTGGGGCCCAGCAACCCCGTGATCTCGATCCGGCCGATCCTCGTGGCGCTCGAGCAGCTCCTGCCGAGCCTCGACGCGCCGGTCGTCGCGGTCAGCCCGATCGTGGGCGGCGAGGTGCTGAAGGGGCCCACCGCGGCCTTCCTCTCCTCCGTGGGCCACCCGGCAAGTGCCGCCGGCGTGGCCGCCTACTACCAGCAGGAGTGGGGGCTGCTCGACGGGATGGTCGCCGACGAGCCGCTCACCGGCATACGCTCGCTGCGCATCGATACCCGCATGGACGACCCCGACTCCCGCGCGCGCGTGGCCGAGCACACGCTGCGCTTCGCGCAGTCGCTTGGGTGATCACGGCGATGCGCACCGCCGCGATCCTCCCTGTCAAGCGCTTCTCCCACGCCAAGCAGCGCCTGGGCGGTGCGGTGAGCGAGCAGCTGCGCGCCGATCTCGCGCGCGCGATGGTCGGCGATGTGCTGAGCGCGATCCACCACTGCACCGCGATCGAGCGCGCGATCGTGATCACCGCCGAGCCGCTCCTCGCCGCCGCGGCGCGCTACCAGGGCGCGATCGTGCTGGAGGACCGCGGCGAGCGGGGGCAGAGCGCGGCGGTCGCGCACGGCCTCGCGCGCGCCGGCGAGGAGGGGTTCGAGCGCGCGCTGTGCGTGCCCGGCGACTGTCCCACGATCGACCCCGCCGAGCTCCGCGCGCTCCTCGGCCGGCCCGCTCCATCGGGCGGCGAGGTGGTGATCGTGCCCGATCGCCACGGCCACGGCACCAACGGCCTGCTGCTGAGCCCGCCCCACGCGATCGCCCCCGCCTTCGGCCCCGGCAGCTGCGAGCGCCATCGCGCCCACGCGCGCGCCGCCGGCCTGGCGTGCCGCGTCGAACGCCCCGCCTCACTGCTGCTCGACATCGACACCGGCGAGGACCTCGACGCGCTGCGCGAGCTGCTCGCCCGAGCGGGCGGCGGCGCGCCGCGCACACGCGCCGTGCTGGGCCTGCGAGAGGAGGCCGGATGGGGCGCCTCGCCATCCGCAGCCTGAGCGGGCTGCCGGAGGTGCACGCGGGCGACGACCTCGGCGCGCTGATCGCGGGGGCCCTCGCCTCCCGCCCGGCCGCGCGCGCCTCCCGGCAGACCACGAGCGCCTCCCGGCCGGCCACGAGCGCCTCCCGGCCGGCCGCGCGCGCCGCCCGGCCCCCGGCGGAGCCCCTCCGGGGCGGTGAGATCGTGGTGATCGCGCAGAAGGTCGTCTCGAAGGCCGAGGGCGCCGTTGTGGCGCTGGCCGCGGTGGTGCCCGGCGCGCGTGCGCGCGAGCTGGCGCGGCGGCTGGGCAAGGACCCGCGCGCGGTGCAGGTCGTGCTGGATCAGTCCGGCGAGGTGTTGCGCGCGGAGCGCGGCGTGCTCATCTGTCGCACCCGCCACGGGCTCGTGTGCGCCAACGCGGGCGTCGACGCCTCTAACACCGTCCACGCCGACGAGCTGCTCGTGCTGCCCCGCGATCCCGACGACTCGGCGCGCCGCATTCGGGCGAGGCTGCGCGAGCTGACCGGCGCCACGGTGGGCGTCGTGATCACCGACAGCTTCGGGCGCGCGTGGCGCCACGGCCAGTGCGACGTGGCGATCGGCTGCGCCGGCGTGGCCCCGCTGCGGGACTGGCGCGGGCGCCGCGACGCCTCCGGGCGCGAGCTGAGCGCGACCTGGATCGCGGTGGCCGACGCGCTGGCCGCCGCCGCGGAGCTCGCGCGTGAGAAGGACTCGCGCGAGCCGGTCGCGATCGTCGAGGGGCTCCCCCAGCTGCTCACCGACGACGACGGGCCGGGCGCGGTCGCACTCCAGCGCGCGCCCGGGGAAGATCTCTTCCGGTGAACAGCCGTGCCGCTCGGGGCCGCCGCGTCCGGCGCAGACTGCTATCATGATGGCATCGTGATGCGCAGGGTGGTGATCCAGGCGGAGCCGGAGCTGTTGGAGCGGGCCAAGCGGCGCGCCGCGCAGCGGGGCGTGTCGGCCGCGCAAATCTGGCGCGAAGCGCTGGTGCACGAGTTGGGTGCGGACGACGATGAGCGGATCCCGCCGCCGCTGACGTCCATCGGCGCATTCAGCTCCCGCCGGGGCGATCTCTCCCGGCGAGCGAGTGACGGCGAGTACGAGCCCGCGCCATTTCGCTGGTGATCGACACGGGCCCGTTGCTCGCCGCCCTGGACGCCAGGGACGAGCACCACTCCGCCTGCGCCGAGCTTTTGCGCGAGGTGCGCGGGTCGCGCGTGATCCCCGCGCCGGTGCTGGTCGAGGT
>WQXW01000110.1 GCA_009781575.1 Solirubrobacterales bacterium | reverse complement strand
GGAACGCCTCAGGGCCCGCAGGCGGAACGCCTCAGCGCGTCCCAAGTCCGAGCGCGCGCTGCAGGCCGGAGTCGACCTGTGCGACCAGCCAGTCCGGGAAGGCGGCGATCCGCTCCTCGAGGACCGCTCGGTCGATCGTCGCGAGTTGCGTGACGTTCACGACCGAGTCGTAGGGCAAACCGCTCACATCCGACGGCACCGCCACGTTCCCCGGTAGCCGCGCGAGCTGTTCGGTCGTGGTCAGCACGACAACGGTCACCGTTCGCAGGTTGGAGCGGTTGTATTGATCGGCACTGACGATCAGCACCGGGCGTCTGAGCGCGGGCGCGGATCCTCGCGGCAGGCCGAGATCGGCCCACCACGTCTCACCACGCACGATCACGAACGATCGGGCACGATCACGAACGATCGGGGGCGCCCACGAGCGACGCCGCAGCCGCGGTCGTGAACGCGCTGTCGTCGGGCAGTGCCGCGATGGCGCGGTTGATGGCCTCGGTCGTCTGCTCCTCCTCGAGCGTGGCGAGCCAGCGCTCCGCCGCGCGAGCAAAGAACTCGCTCCGGGACACGCCCAACTTGGCCGCGGCGCGCTCAACTCGCTCGAACGTGTCGTCGGGAAGTGAGATCGCCGTCTTCACACCACCACCAGTATAACCGGGTTATACCGCTCCGGGCGCCTGCGTGTGGCACGAGCTGCGTGCTCCTATCGAGCCCGCACACACCTGTCGGAGGGGCCGTTGGGGGATTTGTTTTGAGGATTCCTTCCGCGCGGAACCAATCCTCAAAACAAAACACGACACGGCCGGAGCTCGGGCGCTCGACCGACACCGCTGGGAGCGGGCGCCACGGCGCCCGCGCATTTTGCGGGCGCTGGACGCCGACGCACCCGGCTAACGGGCCGCGGCGCGCGGTTCGAGCTCGAGGATCCCCGCGCTGGTGCCCTCGGGGCTCTGGCCGCCGGCGAGCAGTATGCCCCCGCCCGCGCGCGCGGCCGACATGTCGGAGAGGGGGGATGGAAGCCGTCCCGCCGGGCGCGTGGCGCCGGTGCGTGGGTCGATCGCGACGATCGCGGAGGATTGCGAGCTCTGCGCGGCGCCCCTCCCGCCGATCACGTATACCCAGCGCCCCAGCGTGACCGCGGCCGCGTGCGTCAGCGGTTGGGGCAGCCTTCCGATCTGGCGCACCGTGCCGTGCACGGGGTCGAAGCTCAGGATCGCGTCTCGCGCCACTTCCCCTTCGGAGCCCCCCGCGATGATCACGCGCCCTTCCACTGCCGCCACCGCGGCGTAGCGCAGACCGCCCGGCAGACGCGCCGCCACGACCGGCGCCTGCCCGGGACGCCATGCGAGGATCTGATCGAGCGCGCTCACGCCGTCGTAGCCGCCCACCACGTACGCGCTCTGGCCGACGCTGGCCGCCGCCACGTCGGACGCCGGCCCGGGCAGGGTTCCCGCTTCGCGCACGCGCGCCGCCCCCGGTTCGAGCCCCAGGATGTGCGAATACGATTCCACCTGCCCGCCGCCGAAGAGGTACACGTTGTCACCGAGCGTGACCGCCGCCGCGTCGTGTTGCGGCTCCGGGAGGGTGGTGAGCGGGGCGCTGCGCCCGCCGGCCAGCACACTCACCGCCGCGGTCGACACATCGCTCGCGTCGAGCCCGCCGAGGAGCACCACGCGCCCGTCGGGCAGCGTCGCCGCGGCCGCGTCCTGGAGCGCCACGGGCAGCGTGCCCACCACCCTCACGCCCAGCGCCGGGGGCGTGGATTCGGCCCCGGGCCCGCCGCGCGTGGCGCCGGCCCGCCGCGCCCCCAGCGCGCGCCGGCCGCCGCGCCCGCCGCCGCGCCCGCCGCCGCCGCCCAGCGACACGATCAGGGCAATGAGCGCCACCGCGGCGAGCACCGCGAGCATCGCCGCGCGCCTGCGCCGCACCGCCAGGCGCCGGCGGCGCGCCGCCCGCTCCCGCTCACTCCTCCCCGGGCCGGGGTGGGCCCCGCGGGGCGCACGCGTCTGGGGCGCGCTCACCCCTGCCCTCCCCCACCCCGGGTGCCCGCGGGCGGACGGCTGTGTGCCGCGCCCACCGGCGGGCTCGCCGCCGGTGCACCCGCGCCCGGGGTTCCCACGACCAGCCCGCCCCCCGTGGGCGCGGGCCGCGCGGGGATGAAGCCGGGCAGTTCGAGCTCGATGCGCGCGCCGCCGCCGCCGCCGCGCGCCTGGCCGGCGCGCACCGTGCCGCCGTGCGCCTCGGCGATCGCGCGCACGATCGCGAGGCCCAGCCCGGTGCCGCCGGAGGCGCGGTCGCGCGCGCGATCGGTGCGCTGGAAGCGGTCGAACACCAGCTCGCGGTGCTCGGCCGGGATCCCGGGGCCGTCGTCCTCGACCGCGAACCGCACCCGGCCGGCCGCGGGTGTGTCGAGTGACAGACGCACGAGCCCGCCGGGCTCGGCGGTGTGCTCCACGGCGTTGGCCAGCAGGTTGCGCAGCGCCTGGGTCAGACGGTCGGGATCGGCCTGCACGGTGCCGGAGGGTACCTCGCCCAGCTCGAAGCGCCGCTCCGCCAGCATCTTCGCCCCCTGCCAGAGCTCCGCCACGAAGGGCTCGAGCTCGAGCGGCTGCGTGCGCAGGAACTCTCCCTGCTCCGCCTTGGCCAGCAGCAGCAGGTCCTCGACCAGGCGCCCGATGCGCGCCACCTCCGACTGCACCAGATCGGTCACGCGCTGCACCTCGGGCGCGGAGGGCTCCCGCTGGGCGGCCAGCACTTCGAGCTGCCCCCGCACCACGGTGAGCGGCGTGCGCAGCTCGTGCGAGGCGTCCGCCACGAACGCGCGCTGCGCCGCAAACGCCTCGGTCAGCCGGTCCAGCATGTGGTTGAACGCCTCCGCCAGCACGCGCATCTCGCGGCTCGCGCCCCCGGTGCCGTGGATGCGCGGATGGAGATCGCCGGCGTCCACGCGCGCCGCCACCGCGGCCATGCGGCGCAGGGGAGCGGAGAAGCGGGTGCCGATCACGTACGCGCTCAGCAGCGCGCCCGCGAGCGTGAGGATCGCGGCGAGGATGAACGCGCGCGCCACGCCGCTCTGGGCCGCGCTCACGCTGTCCAGCGGCTCCGCCACCCCCACCGTGGCGGGAAGCCCGGAGGAGAGGACCACGCTGCGCTTCAGCAACCGCACCTCGCCGGAGTCGGGCAGGTTGAAGGTCGAGTAGCCGTAGCGGGTGCCCAGCAGCCGCTGCGCGCTGCGATCCTCGTGCGCCTGCTGGGCGGCGGTCTCGCCGTTGTCGGGACGGCCGCGCGTGAACAGCTCCGGGCGGTTGGTGGCGGTGCCCCCACCGGGGATCACCGCGAACAGCAGCGTCGATCCGGCGCTGAACGGCTGCCCGCTGATGTACCGATCCGCCGCCTCCACCACCTCACGCGGCGAGCGGTGGCCGGGCGCGGAGATCGCGTGCTCCAGCTCGCTGGAGTCGCCCGCCAGCTCCTTGTCGATCTGGCGGCGCAGCTGGGTGGCGGTCCCGCGATACACCGCCACGAACGTGATCGCCGATGAGAGCACCACCACCAGCGCGACCCACGCGGCCAGCCGCCAGCGCAACCCGCCCGGCACCAGCCGCTCAACGCGCATGGCCCAGCCGGTAGCCCACCGAGCGCACCGTGAAGATCGGCGCCGGACCGCCCTCGCGCGTGGACAGCTTGCGCCGCAGATACCCGATGTACACGTCCACCACGTTGGTCGCGGGGTCGTGGCTGTAGCCCCACACCGCGCTCAGGATCTGCTCGCGTGTGAGCACTTCGCCGCGGTGGCGCAACAGGTGGGCCAGCAGCTCGAACTCGGTGGCCGACAGCGGGATCTCCTTCTCGCCCCGCCGCGCCCTGCGAGTGAGCAGATTCAGCTCGATCCCCTCCGCGCGCAGCGTGGTCGTGGACGCGCGCGCCTGCGCGCGAAGCTGCGCGCGGATCCGCGCGATCAGCTCGGCCAGCGAGAACGGCTTGATCAGGTAATCCACCGCGCCCGCCTCCAGCCCGGCCAGACGATCCTCGAGCTCGCCCCGCGCGGTCAGCACGATCACCGGCAGCGCCGGCTTGGCGCGCTGCAACGACTCCAGCACCTCCAGCCCGTCGCGCCCCGGCAGCATCAGATCCAGCACCACCATGTCGAACCCCTCGCGCAACGCGCGCCGCTCGCCCCGCTCGCCATCCCCCTCGGTCTCGACGTGGAACCCCTCCGCCGCCAGCCCGCGGCGCAGGAAGTCGACGATGCCCGGCTCATCCTCGATCACCAGGATCGAGGTGGCCATGCCCCGATCCGCAATCACGGCACCCGCCATCTTCGGGTGAGCATAGAGCCGCGCCGCGCGGGTGTTTGTCACCGCACCGGCCCCACCAGTTTCGATGAGCTTTCTCATCTCGCCCCTGATCATTCGTTTAGGAAGCCCAACCACCATCGCGGCGATGGGCACCGAGGGCAACGGCCAGCTGACCACCGTCGCGGGGGCGCTGCTGCTGCCGCTGCTCGCTGTGATCGGCGTCACGCTCCTGCAGCTGCGCACGCTCCTCTGGGTGCACCTGTTCGTGGGGATGCTCCTGATCGGGCCGCTCGCGCTCAAGATGGGCAGCACCGGCTACCGCTTCGTGCGCTACTACGCGGGCAACTGGGCGGGCTGGTGCTCGCGATCGTGTTCGTCCCCGACTTCGCCGCGTGGCTGCACTGGCAGGCCGCGCGGGTCGCCGCGCGGGATCATGCGCTGCTCACCGCCCCAAGGAATTAGGAACTTCTCACCCCGCATTTACCGAGCTCTTGCGGGTGCTTTGGAATCCTGTGTGATCCTCGAACCCTCCGTGCACACTGTTTCTCGAGCAAAGGCGAGTATGAGATGAGCATCCACTCGAGCCGCGCGCGCGACGCGGCCCTGCGCAGGCTCTCCGCCGCGAACCGCTGGGTGATCGGCGCGAGCGTCGCGGCCACCGGCCTCTTCACCGCGCTGGCCGCCAACGCGTTCCCCGGCAAGACGCTCCACCACGGGAGCGCCCGTGGCGGCGGCGCCGCGGGGAGCGCCTCGCACTCGCGCACGAGCTCCAGCTCGAGCCCCCGCTCGCAGTCGGGCGAATCGGCGGGCCACTCCGAAGAAGAATCGTCGCGCTCGCTGGGCGCGCCCCAGGCTCCCCCCGAACAGGGCTCCAGCGAACCGAGCGGCGAAGCCAGCGCGCAGGGCACCCCTCCCGCGGCCAGCTCCGAACAGGCCCCGCCGGCCGCCGGCTCCGAACAGACACCCGCTCAAACCGCGCCACCGGCTCAAACCACGCCGCCCGCCGAACAGCAGGCGGCGCCCGAAGCGCCGGTCACCTCCGGAGGCTCGTGAGCGCAGCGGCCGCCAAGGAGGGGGCGGCGCCGGCCACCGTGGAGGCCACCTGGGAAACGTGGAGCACCACGGTGGTGGTCAGGGTCACCCAGCCGCGCGCGCTCACGCAGGCTCGTGAGATCCTCACGCGCGAGCTCGCCGCGATCGAGCTGGCGTGCAGCCGCTTCCGCACCGACTCCGACCTCGCGCGGGTCAACGACGCGCGGGGCCGGTGGGTGGCGGTGGACGGGCTCCTGATCGACGCGCTCCGCGTCGCGCTGCGCGCCGCGCGCCTGACCGACGGCGACGTGGACCCCACGGTCGGTTGGGCGCTGGAGCTCGCCGGATACGACCGCGATTGGCGCCTGCTCGCCAGCGCCCCGTCCGGGCTCCCGGGCGGTGGCGGGGCCGCGGCCGGCGGAGCGGCGGCCAGAGGAGCGGCGGCCAGCAGCGCGGCGGCGCCGGGCCGCGAGCGTGGGGCGGCGCTCGACCTGCGCGCCCGCGCGCGGGGGGGCTGGCGGGCGATCGAGATCGACGCGGCGCGCGGCCGCGTGCGGGTGCCGGCCGCGGTGCGGCTCGACCTGGGCGCCACCGCGAAGGCGTGGGCCGCCGATCGAGGCGCGCGCGCGGTGTACGAGGCCACGGGCTGCGGCGTGCTGGTGGCGATCGGCGGCGACATCGCCACCGCCGGCACCGCGCCGGCGCGGGGCTGGGCGGTGAGGGTGACCGACGATCACCGCGCCGGCGCATCCGCGCCGGGTCAGACGATCGCGATCCGCGGGGGCGGCCTGGCCACCTCCAGCATCACCGCGCGCCGCTGGCTGTCGGAGGGCGAGGCGATGCACCACATCATCGACCCCCGCACCGGGCGGCCCGCGGGCGGCAGGTGGCGCACGGTGAGCGTGGCGGCGGTGGATTGCGTGGACGCCAACATCGCCACCACCGCGACGATCGCCGGACGCGCTCGCTCCCCCGAGTGGCTCGACGCGCAGGGGCTGCCGGCGAGGCT
>WQXW01000109.1 GCA_009781575.1 Solirubrobacterales bacterium | reverse complement strand
GGACCTCACGATCCGCACGCTCCTCACGATCCAGGGCAAAGCGGCGCCGGAACGGATTGTCAGCCTGATGCGCTACCCCGGCGCGCCCACCGCCGAAGCGAGCCCGCGTCAGGCGGACTCGATCGAGATCGCGTTTCGCCCCCAGCAGCTGCCGCCGCTGAGCGGCGCGCACGCGGCGCATTCGGCCGCCACCGGGCGCCCGGCGCCGGCGCCGGGGCCCGCGGGGACCGGGACGGGCACGGGGACGGGCGCGGGCGCGGGGGCGCCGAGCTCGGGCGTGCTGGGCCCGCAGCTGAGCTTTGGCGAGTGGAACAACCTGATCGCCCACGCGGGCGCGCTGCCGGTGCCCACGATCGCGCGCCGCCCGAGCTGGGCGGCGGTGCGCGATCCCCGTGGCACGCTGGCGCTGGTCATGCGCGGCCCCCGGCCAGCACCCGCTGAATCGGGCCGCTGAACGCGCCGGCTTCGGTGAGGCTGTCGGGGGAGAAGCGCTGTGGCGCCTCCCCGGAGCGCGCGATCAGGAAGGTGGGTGTGCTCTGGATGTGGAGCGCGCGCGCCAGCGCGGTCGCCTGCGTGAGCGCGGCGCGCGCGGCGGGGGTGTGGCGTTGGCGCAGCGCCCGCGCGAGGCGCACCCCGGGGATCGCCGAGGCAAGCGCGGCCAGGTAGGTGGGGGTCACGTAGCCGCTGTTCTCCAGGCCCTGGTTGCGGTACATCAGCTCGATGAACTGCCACGCGCGTCCCTGGGCGGCGAGCGCGCCGGCCATCGCGGTGGCGCGCGCGGAGTCGGCGCCGATGAACGCGAGCGGGCGGAAGGTGATCGCCACGCGCCCCGGGCGCACGTAGCGCGCGATGATCGCGGGCAGCGCTTCGGTGGAGAACGCGGCGCAGGCGGGGCACTGCAGGTCGCCGAACTCGGTCAGCTGCACCGGCGCGTGGGGGCTGCCGAGCGTGTAGCCCCGCTGGGGGATGCCGGCCAGCATGTGCAGCACCGCACCGGCGCCGGGCACCGGCCGGCCGGGGCGGAGCTGGGAGGTGGAGGAGCCGGAGAGCACCGCCACGAGCACGGCGGCGATCACGAGGCAGGTGACCACGAGCGCCCCGACCTGATAGGCCCGGGTGCGGCGGGGGGCGCTGGCGGCATCGGTGCTCGGCACGGGGCTCCTCTCTGGGGTAGAAAATAAGCGCTGAGGCCCGGATCGGGCGGCGCGTGGGGGGCTTGCGCTCCCGGCCGGCGTTGCGCCGTCGCGCGGCCTCGAACACACCTGTCTGAGTCTCCGTTGGGGGATTCAAAAAGAGGATTCGTTCCGCGCGGAACCAATCCCCAAAACAAAAAACGAAACGCGCGCTGCTCGACCGCGCGCGGCGCGGTCCCTATGTTGACCGTGGTGCTGCCGTTTTGGATCTCGATCGCGCTGCTGTCGCTCATCCAGGGGGCGCTCGTGGCGCTGCCGGTGCGGCTGGAGGGCCGCGCGGCGCGGGCGCTGCCGCGCCGGCTCGAGGGTCCCCGCCGCTGGTGGGCGATCATCCCGGCGGGCTCGGTGGTGGGTTTCGTGCTGCTGGCGCAGGCCGCGGAGCGCCAGAGCACGCGCGCGCTGACCTATGTGGCGCTGGTGGGGGTCCCGCTCGGCGCGGCGCTCGCGCTGGCGCTGGTGCTCGCGTTCGGGCTCGCGCGCGGCGACCCCGACCTGGCGCGAGCCGGCACCCTGCGGCGGGTCGGGGCGGCGGCCGTGGGCGCCACGGCGGCGCTCTTCGCGGTGGCGTGGCTGGCGCGCTCCTCGCTGGTGGGCCAGCTCGCCGCGACGGCGCTGACGGCGCTCAGCTGCGCGGCCCTGGGTACGCTGCTGGGCCGCCTCACGCCGGGCCGGTGGCTGGCGTGGGGCATTCTCGTGATGGCGGCGACGGACCTGGCGCTGGTGGCGGGGAACCTCCTGGAGGGACCCAACGACGCGCTGGTGGCGGCGCATCCGGCGGGCGGGCTGCCGGCGCTGCAGCGCGTGGTGCTGGGTTCGGCGACGATGGGCTACGGCGACCTGTTCATCGCCGGAGTGCTGGGCGGTCTGCTCGCCGCGCGCGGCCCGCGCTCGCGCCAGGTGCAGGCGGCGTGGCTCGTGGCGGCGCTGGCGCTGTGCTCGGATCTGCTGTTCTTCTGGGTGGGCGAACTGCCGGCGACGGTGCCGGTGGCGCTGGCGATGATCGTGCTGTGGCTGGTGGATCGCGCGCGGCGGACCCGGGAGCGCGCGGTGCGTAACCGCGCGGATGCGGCGCGCGTATGAGTGTGCACATGTCGGAGAGGCGGGACGGGTTCAGGCGAGGAGGCGCGCCGCTGGCGCTCAAGCCGCAGGTGTACCTGGACGAGCGCCCGGCGGAGCGCTTCGAGCGCTATCACGCGCGGGCGCGCCGGCGCGGCCCGGACTGGGTGTACGACCTCGTGCGGCTGCTGGTGACGCCGTTTTGCACGATCGTGTTTCGCATGCGCGCGCTCCAGACACGCAACGTGCCCGGCGCGGGCGCGGTGATCCTGGCGCCCAACCACTTCTCGGCGATGGACCACTTCTTCTGTGGCATGTTCCTGCGCAGGCGGGTGCAGTTCATGGCCAAGTCGCAGCTCTTCCGCGGCGTGCTGGCGTGGATCCTGCGAAACGGCGCGGCGTTCCCGGTGCGCAGGGGCAAGCACGACGAGGAGGCGATGGTCACGGCGCTCCAGATCCTGGCGCGGGGCGGCGTGATCGTGATCTACCCGGAGGGCGGGCGCTCGCGCACCCAGCAGGTGGGCCGGCAGGCGCGCCGCGGGGTGGGCCGCCTGGCGCTGGAGAGCGGCGCGCCGGTGATCCCGGTGGCGATCCACGGCTCGCTGCGCGCGCGCAACTGGAAGCGGCTGGAATTCCCGAAGGTCACGGTGCGCTACGGCGAGCCGCTCGCGTACCCCACCGTCGAGGCGAGCGACGCGGAGCAGCAGCAGGCGGTGGCGCAGGAGGTGCTGGGGAGCGTGCGCGCGCTGTACGACGAGCTCAACGGATCGCGGGAGCGCTCCGCCGCGCCTGCAGTTCCGGCGCCTCCTCCAGCTGCGCACTGAGCGCGCGCGCCCCGTTCTCCAGCGCCGGCGGCGCCAGCACCTCGCGCTCGGAGGCGGCGCCGGCGCCCTCCATGCGGCGCGCCTGCGGCATAACGCGCCGCTCGAAGGAGCCGACGGCCTCGTTGTAGGCGCCCACGGCCAGATCGAGTTGGCGCCCGACCTTGGCGAGCGGCTCCACGAAGCGCCCCAGGCGGCGGTGCAGCTCCCGCGCGGAGTCGGCGATCTCGCGCGCGGACTCGGCGATCTGCTCCTGGCGCCAGCCGTAGTGGACCGCGCGCAGCAGCCCGATGAGGGTCGTGGGCGTGGCGATCAGCACCTGCTGGTGCACGCCGTATTCGATCAGCGCGGGGTCCTCGGCCAGCGCGGCGTGGTAGATGCCGTCGGAGGGGATGAACATCACGACCAGCTCGGGCGTGGAGTCGAACTGGCGCTGGTAGCCCTTGGAGGCGAGCTTTGAGATGTGCTCGCGCGTCTGGCGCGCGTGGCGCGCGAGCTGCAGTGCGCGCTCCTGATCATCGGCGGCCTCCAGATGGGAGAGATAGGCGTCGAGCGGCACCTTGGAGTCGACCACGATCACCTTCCCACCCGGCAGGCGCACCAACAGGTCGGGGCGCAGCAGCGACCCCTCGCCCGACTGCACGGTGCGCTGCTCCTGGAAGTCGCAGTGCTCGACCATGCCGGCCATCTCGATCACGTTGCGCAGCTGGAGCTCGCCCCACGCGCCCCTCATCTGGGGGCGCTTGAGCGCGGACACGAGGTTGCCGGTCTCCTGGCGCAGCGTGCCCACGCCCTCGTGCAGCTGGCGCACCATCTCCGCCAGGCGCCCCTGCGCCTCGCGGCGCTCGCGCTCCAGGCGCCCGATCTCGCTCTCCATCCGGCCGAGCTTGTCCTGCACGGGGCCGACGAGCCCCTTGATCTCCTCGGCGCGCCGGGCCATCTCACCGGTGGCGCGCTCCTCCTCGGCGCGGCGCTGGTCGACGAGGCGCTGCGCCAGCGAGTCGCCGGTCTGCCGCAGCACGTCGACCGAGATCGACTTGAGCTCGTCGCGCAGCTGCTCACGCCGTGCGCGCGCGAGGCGGTGGGCGACGGCGCCGCCCGCGAGGGCGCCGATCAGGAGGGCGAATGCGATTGCGACTGTGGTCATGGCCTGAACACCACCCGTGGGCGCGTGGCGTGGTCACGAGGCGGGACAGCACAAAATGACACGCGCTCCGGACGGGAACGCTGCAGCGGGCCCGGGCGGCGCGGGAGGGATGTGTTGTGTTCCGTCGGGGCTTGCGCTTCCGGCGGGCACCCGCTCCGGCGGGCACCCGCTCCCGGCGGGCACCCGCTCCGGCGGGCGCCGGCCGCGCTCCGTCCGTGTCGTGTTTTGTTTTGAGGATTGGTTCCGCGCGGAACCAATCCTCTTTTTGAATCCCCCAACGGCCCCTGCGACAGCTGTGTTCGAGCGCCGCGCGCTGGTCCCACGCTGGCCGGGAGCGCGCGCCCCGTGACGGTGAGACCCCCCTCAGGACGACCCGACGGCGGGCGCCCCCGCGGGGGCGGCAGCGCCGGTGTGCCCGGGTGAGAGGCGCCGGAGCGCGGCCACGCCGAGGAGCGCGACCAGCAGGCAGGTGAGCGCGCCCAGCCCGAGCCCCGCGCGGGGGCCGGTCTGCGCGATCACCCACCCGACGATCGGGCCGCCGATCGGGGTGGAGCCCTGGAAGGCGACGAACCAGAGCGCCATCACGCGCCCGCGCATCGTGGGCTCGGCGGCGAGCTGGAGCGTGGAGTTGCCGGTGGCCATGAACGAGATCGAGGCCCAGCCGACGAGCGCGAGCGCGACGAGCGCCACCGGCAGGGTGGGCGCGAGGGCGGCGGCGCCCATCACCACGGCGAACGCGGCGGCGGCGAGCGTGAGCGGGCGCAGGCCGGTGCGCCCGATGGCGGCGACGATCAGCCCGCCCACCACCGCGCCGGCGCCCATCGCGGCGGTCATGAAACCGAAGCCGGTGGCGCCGGCGTGCAGCCCCTCGCGCGCCATCACCGGCAGGGAGACCTGGAACTCGTAGGCGAGCGCGCCGGCGAGCGCCATCATGGCCAGGGGCACCGCGAGCGCGGGGGTGGAGCGCACGTAGCGCAGCCCCTCGCGCAGCTGTCCCCGCTGGCGGGGCGCGGGCGGCGTGGGCTCGAGCGCGCCCCGGTCGAGCGTGAGCAGCGAGAGCACCACCGCCACGAAGGAGGCGGCGTTGATCAGAAAGCAGACGCCCTCGCCCACGGTGGCGATCAGCAGGCCGGCGACGGCGGGGCCCAGAGTGCGAGCGACGTTGACCGTGACAGAGTTGAGCGTGACCGCGTTGCGCAGGCTGCGCGTGCCGACCATCTCGAGCATGAAGGACTGGCGCGCGGGGTTCTCGAAGGCGCTGTTGAGGCCCAGCAGCGCGGCGAGCACCGCGATCTGCCACACGCGGATCTCTCCGGTGATCGCCAGCAGCCCCAGCACGAGCGCCTGCAGGCCCATGAGCGACTGGAGCACGATCATGAGCCGGCGCTTGTCGACGCGGTCGGCGACCACGCCCCCGTAGGGGCACAGCAGCAGGATGGGCAGCGTTTGCGCGGCGACGATCGCGCCGAGCGTGGTGGGGGAGTGGCTCAGCGAGAGCACCAGCCAGGCCTGGGCGGCCATCTGCATCCAGGTGCCGACCAGCGAGATCGACTGGCCGGCGAGGTAGCGGCGGTAGTTGGGGATCGAGAGCGCTTGGAATGTGAGGCGGCTGGCTCCGAGGATGCGCGTCAAGCGGACCGCCCTCCCCGTGCGCCCCGCCGCTCGGCGAGCAGCTCGAGCGCGGGCAGCGCGAGCTCGAGCGCGGCGCGCTCCTCGGGCGTGAGCGCGCCCATGCGCAGCTCGAGCGCGCGCGCCCGCTCGCGGCGAATGGTCGCCTGGCGGCGCGCCCCCTCGGGAGAGGCGCTCACGAGCGCGGCGCGCCTGTCGCTGGGGTCGGACACGCGCTCCAGCAGGCCGTCGGCGCGGAGGTGCGCGACGATGCGCGAGAGCATCGTGGGGTTGATGCCCTCGATCTCCGCCAGCTCGCTCAGGCGCAGCGGCCCCGCGCGCACCGCGGTGCCGAGCACCGACAGCTGTGAGGGCGTGAGATCGGAGCCGGCGGCGACCTGCCCGAGCTGCCGCGAGAGCCGTGCGATCGCGCGCTGCAGGCGGAACGCGAACTCGCCGTCGCGCGGGCGGGCCCGGGGCGCGGGCGCCGGCCGTGCACGGGGCGTCTCGGCGTGCGAGGGGGCCGCCGCATTCGCGGGTGGGGGCGCGGGCGCCTTCGGGGTTG
>WQXW01000108.1 GCA_009781575.1 Solirubrobacterales bacterium | reverse complement strand
CCGATCAGGGTCCCGTAGCCGCCGCCGAGCGTCAGCCCGGCGAACCCCACCGAGCCGACCGTGCCCACCGCCCCCGCGTAACCGTGCCCCCGCGCCGCGTCCAGCACGTCGCTCACGGTCGCGCCGCCCGCCACGCGCGCCTCCGCGCCGCCCTCGGCACCCGCCTGGGCCTCGGCACCCGCCTGCGCCTCGGCACCCGCCTGGGCGCCGTCGCGGGCCTCGGCGCCATAGCCCGCGCCGGCGACGTCGATCGTGACCTGCCTCATGTCGCTCAGGTCCACCAGCAGGCCTCCGTCCCGGATCGCGCGACCGGCCCAGTCGTGGCCCGCACCCAGCACCGACAACCCCACGCCGGCCGCGCGGGCCGCGCGCACCGCCCCCTGGACATCCGCCGTGGTGTGGCAGCGGGCCACCACCGACGGACGCGCGCTCACCTGCGCGTTCCACGGCCGAATCAGCGCCGTGATCGCCGACGGCTCGGTCACGACCATTCCCGCGCCCAACTGCCCTTCCAGCGGGCCGGCGAGGGTCTCGATCTCAGTTCCCACGGTGGACGACATCGCTCACACCTCTCTCCTCTTGTCGGGGTGCCACGCACCCTAAGGCGCCCGCGTCCGCACGCCCGCTGCCGTGACCGCTCAGCGGTCACTCACGATCCGAGTCGCCCCGGTGACCGCCGGGCGGTCACCGGGGCGACAAAAGGGCGCCTCAGAGGGCGTCGGCCGCGAGAGTTGGGCGGCGATCCGCTCGGCTGTGCGGCGGGTCGCATCGACCATCGGCGCCGGCACACCGGTGCGCCCCGGCACCATCAGGTTGACAGTCACCACATCCCGCGCGGGGACGCGCAACGGTGCCGACACGCAGCTCATCCTTGGATCCGCGCCGCCGGGGTCGAGCACGGGGCGCAGGTCGCCGTGGCGTGCCCGCTCGTGCGCGCGCACGACCGCCAGTTGTGAAGCCTCGAGCCCAAGGGTCACGAACCCTTCTTTGTCGTACACGAAGCCCGGCTCCTGCTCGTGCGCCAGCGGGCGCGTGCCCGGCATCACGTCCACCACCACGTAGCGGCCGGCCATCTCCACACACAGCTCCACGCGCGCGCCCGACGCGTTCGCCAGATCCATCAAGGAGCGACGCGCCGCCGCCCGCAGGCGCGGCTCGGCCGGGACCCCAGCGCCGAACGCGATCAGCTCCGGACCCAGCCGCCAACCCTGCCGAGACCGCTCCGCGGCGCCAACCTCCTCGAGCTGGCGGAGCAGGCGATGGACCGTCGTGCGCGGCAGGCCGCGGTGACGCTGGAGCTCGCTCACACGAGCCGGACCCAGCACTCGCAGCGACTCCAGCAGCCCGAACGCGGTCTCGATCACCCCACGCGGGGCGGAGTCGGGGGCCTCGCTCTCGGCGCGCGCGCCCTCTTCGGTGTGTCCGCTGCCGGCCACGTCCGTCTCGGGGCGACCCTCTCGCGTCATCGCATCAACACGATAGCTCGCGCCGCGTGCGCCCCTCAGATGGTTCGCGCCGCGCGCGCCGCTCAGATGGTTCGCGCGGGGTGGCGCTCGGCTGCGAGCTCGCGCGTGAGGATCTCCGCGTCCTCTCCGATTCCGATCAGCAGCGACGACTTGCGCTTGCGCAGGAACGGCACGCCACAGAAGTGGAGCCCCGGGACCACGGTGCTCGCGCCGTCCTGCTGGATCGGGAAGCCCCGCTCGTCGAACGCGTCGAGGTGAACCCAGCTCGTGTAGTCCGGTGCGAACCCCGACGCGAAGATCACCGCCCCGAAACCCTCGAGGTCGAGCGACTCCGGCGCGCGCGGGTCGAACGGGGCCGGCTCCCCCATGTCGGGCGCGGCGATCCCTCGCGCCGCGCACAGCTTGGCGATCTTCTCACGCATCCGCTTGTACCGCGCGTCGCCGAACGCCACCGACGCCGCCAGATCGGGCGCGAAGTGCGCGCGGCCACCCTCGACCCCGACAAAATGGCCCAGCAGCGTCACACCGATCCGTTGCAGCACGCGGTAATGGAGGTCGTGGCCGCCCCCGTGCCCCGTCGCCTGCGGGTTTCCAACCATGCGGGCCAACGGCGACGGCAGGTCGGCGAGGGTCTCGTCGAACGCCCCGATCTCGGCCGCCCAATACATCGTGTCCCGGTTTCCAATACGGCGTGGGCTCCACGGCGCGCGGCCGCACGATATGAACACCTCCCGGCCCGCCTCGTGCAGCTCCTCCGCGAGCTGACAGCCCGTTTGGCCGCTGCCCACCACCAGCACCCTGCCCGCCGGCAGCGCCCCCGGATTGCTGTAACCCTCAACATCGATGTGAACAATGTCCCCCGGCAACGTCGCCGCCCCCGGCGGGCGGTGTGGGCGCTGAAAGGCGCCACTCGCCAGCACCACGCGCTCCGCGTGCAGCACGCCATCGGCGGTCCGCAGCGCGAATCCCCCGTCCTCGGCGCCGTCGAGCGAGCTCACCTCAACGCCCTCGCGCACCGGCGCGGCGAACGAGCTCGCGTATGCCTCCAGATGGGCCACGATCTCGTCCCGTGGCATGAACCCGTCCGGATCGTCGCCCACATACGCGCCGCCGGGAAGCTTCACCGACCAATTCGGTGTCACCAGGCAGAAGCTGTCCCAGCGATCTCGCCAGCTCTGACCCACCCGGCCCCGCTCGAGCACCACGTGCTCGATTCCCCCCTCGGTCAGCTCGTGGCTGATCGCCAGGCCCGCCGGGCCGCCTCCGACCACCACCACCTCGACGCGCTCTTGCACAGGTGAACTCACCACGATCTCCGCGTTCGGTGCGTTCAGGCTCAGCTCTCAGGGGCGCGTTGCGAGCACCACCATCGGCGCCTCCGGCGGGAGGTTTGGCGCCGGCTTCGGTTGCTCGAATCCGGCGGCTCTCAGCAGCGCGGCGCACTCGGCGAGCGTCACCGCGCTGCCCCCGGTGTTGTACGCCTGCCAGCGCTCGATCGCGCTGTCACTGGATATTCCCGACACAAACACCAGCCCGCCCGGTCGCAGCGCACGGTACAGACGGTCGATTCCCTCACTCAGCGCCGGGCGGGGGATGAAGCGCGGGGGGATGTGCGCCAGCGACGCCACGCCCACGTCTCGGAGCTCCTCCACGCCCTGCAGTCGCAGCTCGATCCGGTCGCCGAGACCCTTCGCCGCCACCAGTTGGCGCGCCAGCGCGAGCGCGCGCGCGTTGACGTCCAGCCCGATCACCCGCGTTTGCGGCAATCCCTCGCACATCGCGCACGCTCCCGCCGCCACTCCGACCCCGACGTCGATGATCACCGGGCACGCGCCAAATGCCGCCGCCAGCTCCGGGGTGGCGTTGATGTAGGTCGCGAAGTTCCCGCCGAGGCCCCTGGCGGCCGAGAGGCGCCCCGCGGCCAGCAGCACCTCGTCGCTGTTGTCCTCCCAGCCGCGCCCGGCGCCGCGCACGGCGATCGTGGCGGCCTGCCCGAGCGCGCCGATCAGCTGCTCGCGCACCATCGCGATCCGCTCGGGCCGCGCCCCGGGCCCGAGCGGTTCGCTCAACACCCACCCCGTGTCCGACTGCTCGACCAGGCCGGCCGCGGCGAGCACCTCCGCCGCGGGATCCTCCTCCGCGAGCGCCGGCCCACCGAGTGCGCTCGCCAGCGCGCTCGCCACCCAGATCGAGTCGATCAACTCCGCCGTCGCCGTCGCGGCCGCGCTGGTGGCTCGGGTGTCGCCTGTGGTGCTCATCCGCTGTCGCCGCCTCCAATCCACGTTTTGATACGGCGTAGCGTAACAGTGCGCCGATATAATTGTCAAGCGACATGGGGCGGCCGAAGATCCACGACGACGCCACCCGCGCCACACTGTTGCGCGCGGCCGAGAACCTCGCCGAGAGCGAGGGACTGAGCGCAGTGTCGCTCCGCCGCCTCGCCACGGAGACCGGACTCTCCACCCGCGCCGCGTACAGCACGTTCGGCTCGAAGGCCGGATTGATCGACGCGCTCGGCGCGCTCGCCTTCGACTGGCTGGCCGACCAGGTCCGGCGGATGCCCGAGACCGACGATCCGGCGCGCGATCTGGTCGAGACCGCTCAGATTTTTCGCCGGCTCGCGATCGAGCACACCGTGATCTTCCAGACCGGCTTCCAGAGCGAGAGCCGCGACAGCGCCAACCCCCTGATCCGGCGGGCCGCGGCGCGCGCTCTGGGCCAGCTGACGCGCAGGGTCGAGCGGGTCGTGCCGCCGGAGCGGGTGCGCGACACCGTGCTCGGCATCAGCGCGCTCTGCGAGGGACTCGCCACACACGAGCTGCGCGGCAGCTTCGACGCCGGCCGGGACCCCGTCGAGACGTGGCGCGCGATGCTGTCGACCCACGTGGCCGGGCTCCGCCCACCCGAGTAGCACGCCAGTTTTCGAGCTCCGGGCCGGGCGGCCCTCCACTTCGGCGGTGCCCCGCTCGAGCTCCGGCCGTTGCGTGTTTTGTTTTAAGGATTGGTTCCGCGCGGAACGAATCCTCTTTTTGAATCCCCCAACGGGGACTCCGACAGGAGTGTTCGAGGCCGCGCGGCGGCGACCACCGCGCGCCGAGCGCGCGCGGGGAAGCGCCGCTGAAGGCGTTCCTCGACACCAATGTGCTCGTGCGCCATCTCACCGGCGATCCGCCCGAGATCGCCAAGCGCGCGACCGCCGCGCTGAGCGGCGAGGGCCCGCTGCTGCTCACAGACCTCGCGCTCGCCGAGTGCGTGTGTGTGCTCGAGTCGTTCTACGAGGTTCCCCGCGCCAAGGTCGCCGAGCTGATGCGCGCCGCGATCGCCCTGCGGTCGATCTCGGTGATCGACGCCCGCCTGCTGCGGCGCTCGCTGGCGCTGTATGAGACCCAGCGACTCGACTTTGCCGAGGCCTATCTGGTCGCCAGCGCCGAGGCGACCGGGGTCGGGGCGATCGTATCCTTCGACCGCACGATCGACCGTGTGAAGACTGCCCGGCGAATCGAGCCCTAGCAGCACGGCGACTTTACGCCGTTCCACCTGCCTCACTCGGAGATGTTCGGTGCGGTTTGTTTGCGCGCAGCCGCACACATTCCGCAATGTGTTCGGTACAGTTGGCATATGGCAGAACCGCACACATCAGCGGCGCGCGGTCGGGGGGGCCGCCCGTCGAGAGCCGCTGTTTATGAGCGCCTGCGCGTGCAGATCGGCGAGCTGCGCGAGCGACTCGGCGGTCTGCCCTCGCCAGCGGAGGCCCAGGGGATCTGGCGCGGTATCTGGGTGGAGGAGGCCCACCACTCCACCGCCATCGAGGGCAACACGCTCGTGCTGCGCCAGGTCGAGCAGCTGCTCGCCGAGGGTCGCGCGGTCGGCAACAGGGAGCTGCGCGAGTACCTCGAGGTGCGCGGCTACGCCGATGCCGCCAACTGGGTCTACGGCCAGGCGCTACAGGCCGGCGATTGGTCGAGCGGCGCGCTGATCTCGCTCACCGAGCTTCGCCACGTCCACCGGCTCGCGATGACCCCGGTGTGGGACGTCGCGCCCCACCCCAGCGCCACCGATCGCGAGCGGCCCGGCTCGTTTCGCCAACACGACATCGAACCGTTCCCCGGCGGCATGCGGCCTCCCTCGTGGCCCGAAGTGCCCCCGTTGATCGGCGATTGGATCCGCCGCGCGCACGCGCTGCAAGCCCAGTCGCCACTCGACCCCGAGGAGCTCGCTCGGCTGCATGCCCGCTTCGAGCAGATCCACCCCTTTCTCGACGGCAACGGCCGCGTTGGCCGACTTGCGCTCAACCTCCTGCTGATCCGCCTCGGCCACCCGCCCGCGATCATCTACAAGGGCGAGCGCACGCGCTATCTCACCGCGCTGCGGCGCGCCGACGGCGGCGACGCCGGTCCGCTCGGTGAGTTCCTCGCCCGCGCGATCCTCGACAACCTCCACAAGTTCGTCGTGTCCGCGATCGCCGGGCCCGCGCGCCTGGTCCCGCTTCCCGCGCTCGCCACACCCACGATCTCCGCCAACGCGTTGCGGGTCGCAGCCACACGAGGGCGGCTGAATGCCTCCAAGGCAGCAGACCGCACCTGGCGCAGCACACGCCTCTGGGTCGACGAGTATCTCGCAACACGATACGAGCGCTCGCCGGGTCGCGGCGAATGATCAAAGCACGACTGACAACGGCGTAGTTCGGGCGCCGCCGCGCCAACTCTTGGGCGCAACCGCGCCGAGTTTGCGGATTCGCGATTGCGGACGGGCGGCCGCATTGGCGAGAAAAAAACAGGGTGCCCGAGGACTCATCCGGCGCGTGCGGCCCCTCTATGACGCCAGCCCGCATCTGGGCAATTTGTTATGCCACCTGCTGCTGATACGCGGCGAGTTGGGGATGACACGGTATGCGCGTTGTGGAGCTTTCAAACCACCCGAGCACTCTGCTGGCCGAGGCGGCCGCGCCACGGCTG
>WQXW01000107.1 GCA_009781575.1 Solirubrobacterales bacterium | reverse complement strand
GCGTGCAGTTCAGCGAAGCCGACAGCCCCGCCTTCTCCGGCGATGGGCGCTACGTCGCCTTTCACGGCTCGGTCGCGGGGATCTCGGGCGTCTACCGGCGCGACCTGCAGAGCGGCGAAGTGGCGCCGGTGGCGGTCGCCGAACCGGCCGATCCGGCGATCAGCGCCCCCGACGCCACCGCGCCGTCGATCAGCGAAGACGGCCGCTACGTGGCCTTCACCAGCGCGGCGGCGCTCGACCCCGAAGACGACACCGGCAGCGGCTGCCCGCAGGTGTACAGGCGCGACATGGACGTGCCGGCCTCCCAGCCCGGCGCCTACACGCTCGTCGCCGCGCTCGACAAAAGCGCCATGGGCCTGACGTACGCCCGGCACTGCGAACCCACCCAATCCCCGCGCGAGCTCGCGCTCGACGGCTCGCAGGCGGCCGGCGGCGTGGCGATGTCGGCCGACGGCCAGCGCGTCGTCTTCACCGTGCTCGATCGCTCGAACCTCACAGGTGAAGCGAACGGGGAACCGACGACGCCCGCGCGCCAGGTCGCCGTGCGCGATCTGGCCACGCAGACGACCACGCTCGTGAGCGCCACGCCCGCGGGGCAGCCGGTCGCGGGCGGCGGCGCCTACCCCTCGCTCGCCAGCGAACCGGAAGGGCGCACCTTGGATGAACGCGACCAGCCGGCCGCCTCCTCGGCCGCGATCAGCGCCGACGGCAGCACCGTGGCGTGGCAGGGCACCAACGTGCCAGAACAGCTGCCCTCCGCGACCGATGTGGCCGCGGGGGTGGGAAAGGAAGATGTGGATAGGGAGGTCGAGCCGCTGTGGCGGCGCGTGACGGACGGTCCCGCCGCAACCACCCGGCGCCTGCTCGCGGGCGCCGGCCTGAACTTCTACTTCTTCAGCAGCAACACCCAGATCGAGAACAGCGGCCCCGTGCTGGCGGGCGCGCTCGCCACCGAACAGCGTGAGTTCTTCCCACCCGCACTGAGCGAAGACGGCTCGCTCGTGGCGGTGATGGCCAACGCGCCCACCAAGGTGGGCGAAGAAGACTACCTCCACAACCCCGCGAGCCGCTCCAACCTGAACAGGATCCCGCCGGCGGATGCCTACCTCGTGCGGGTGCCGCGCGAGGCCAGCGCTTCCGTGCAGGTGAAGGCGCTGACCGCCACGCCGAGCTTCTCGGCGCCCAACGTGCGCGAAACCGGAGTGCGCGCGCTCGCGATCTCGCGCGACGGCACGCGCGTGGCCTTCAACACGGAGCGCACGAGCTTCGCGCTCACAGAACCGCTGCTCACGAGCCCGCCGGTCGAAGAAGTGAATGCCGCCTACACCTACGAGGTGAACGTCGCGCTCGACACACTGCAACGCGTGACAACGACATACAACGGAGCGCCGCCCAACGGCGCAGCGGGGCTGCTCTCCTTGTCGGGAGACGGCCACTCGCTCGCGTTCGCCTCGCAGGCCTCAAACCTCTTCTACGGCGACAGCGTGCCGGAAGCCTCGGAGGTCTACCTCACGCGCGAGCTCCAGACCGGCGACGAAGTCACACCGCAGAGCGTCAGCGAAACTCCGCTGGAACCGCTGCCCGCGCCCGCGTGGCTGCTCAACGCGAGCGCCTCCCCGCAGCCGGGCGGCAGCGTGCTGATCACCGCGCAGCTGCCCGGGCCGGGTTCACTCCAGGTGCGCGCGCTCGCCCAACTGCCCGGTTTCACCACCGGCGCGCGCGCGAAGGCCAGACGCGTGCGGGCCCCGAGCCGGCGCGCCGCCAGCTCCTCGCGCGCGAACCGCACGCGCAGGCTCAACTCCTCGCGCCGGCATCGCCGCACCAAAGCGCCCGCGCCCACACTTTCCACCCGCACCGTCGCGCAGGCGAGCGCCGTGAGCGGGCAGGCGGGGTCTCTGCAGGTGCGCGTGCACGCGGGCGCGGCGTATCGCGCGCTGATCGACAGCCGCGCCGGCCTCTACGCGGTGCTGAACCTGACGTTCACCGCGACGGGCCACGCGCCGTTGCACGCGCAGCTCGCCGTCACGATGCGGGGTGCACCGCCGGCGAGCGCACGCCGGGCCGCACGCAGGCGCCCACCGCACACCTCACCACCGCACACCTCGCCACCGCACAACTCGCCAGCGCACAGGCGCCGCTCCACCGGCGCGCACGCGGGAGCAGGGCGATGAGGCGCCGCGCCGCGCTCGCCACAGCGCTTGTGGTCGGCGCGCTGGCGCTGCTGGCGCTCGCGCGCGGGGCCGCGGTGCCCGGGCGCGCGAGCGGCGCCTCGCAGGGTGGTGCCGCGCCAACCGCGCACGACAGCTTCGCGCCGCAGCTCGGGCTGCCCGCCACACAGGTGACGGTGCTGGGCTCCGCGCCGCGCGCGGGCGCCGGTGAGACGTGGGCCTACGGGTTGCTGGGGAGCGTGCCCGCGCTCGCAAACGGCGCGTGGTACTCAGAACAGCTCACGCTGCTTCGCTACCGCGAAGGCTCCGGCTGGCAGGTCGTGCCGCTGCCGCCGGGTGAAGGCGGCAAACCGCTCGCCAACCTCAACAACCGCCTGCCCAAACTGCTCGGCCCGCTCGGCGCGCGCGTGACGGCGGCGGGCGGTGTCGTCTTGCTCACCGACGGCGGCACGATGATCCGCGACCCCAGCGGGCGGGAGCAGGTGGCGCCGACACCGCCCGCCACGCTGCTCGGCGCGGACGAATCGCTCCCGCCCCAGCACGCCCCGAGTGAAGAAATGAGCACCGCATTTGCGGCGATCGAAGAAGCGGGCAAAGAGGGGAGCGGCAAGGAAGCGAGCCCGAGCACCGGCCTGCTGATCGCGCCCTACCTGGAGCAGGAAGCGGGCGCGACGAGCCTGCCGGCCCCCGCCGGGATCCTGCACTACGACGGCAGCGAATGGAGCCGCGAGCGCGTGATCGCCCCGGGCAGCGCCCCCTTCACCACCTTCAACACGTACGCGATCGCCTGTGGCGGCACGGGCTCCGCGCCCCAGGCGAGCTCGCCCCAGAACTGCTGGCTGTTGGCCTCCTACAGCGCCGGCCCGCCCCCCGCCGTGCGCCACCTGGCGCTCTTCAGGCGGACCGCCTCGAGCGAAGCGGGCGGCTACGCCTGGCAGCCCGAGCGGGTCGCGGGCGGAGCGCTCGACGGCGGCTCCCCGCTCGGCCCGATCGCGCAGGATCTGACGGTCACTCCGCAGGGGGTGTGGGTGGATTTCAGGGCAAACCTGCAGGGCGGCCAGCCCGACGCCAGCGAGCTGATCGTGCCCTCGGCCGCTGAACCCGCGAACGCCGACGTCGCGGGGACGTGGTGCTACCCGCAGCTGTCCGGTTGCTCGGCCTCGCTGGGCGCGCGCCTGCCCCAGGATTACCGCAGCTTCGCGTGGCCGGGCGCCACACCCACCGACCCGGGTACGCGCACGATCGGGCTGCTGTCGACCGGCGCGATGCTGGAGCTCTCGCCCGAAAGCCAGGGCAACTTCGCCGAAGTCGCCGGCACCGGCGCGGCGGGCGGGGGCGAAAGGGGGCTCACCTTCGGCTCGCCCAGCAGCGGCTGGATCGCCCAGGGCGAAGCCTCCTTCAGCCTCGATGAGGAGGGTGAGTCGCAGCTCGTGCAGGTGGCCGAACGCGCGCCCACCAATCAGCTGCACGAGCTGGCGGTGCCGTTTCGCCGCCCGCTGCTGGCGATCGCGCAGGCGCCGGGCAGCACGCCCGGCAGCGCCGCCAGCGAAGCGATCGCGGTCGGCGTGGAAGGGCAGATCGGCCGTTACTCACCCGCGCAGGGCTGGCGCGCGGAATCGCTCGACAACTCCGCCGGCAAGGTGCAGCGGCCCACGCTGCGCGGGGTCGCCTGGCCGGAAGCGGGGCGCGCCTACGCCGTCGGCGACGGCGGCGCGATGTGGGTGTGGCGCGCCGACACCGGCCTGTGGGAGCCCGACCCGGCGGCGCCACCCAACTTCATCGCCAACCTGACCGCGATCGCCTTCTCGCCGGCGGACCCCGCGCTCGGCTACGCGGTCGGCAAGCAGGGCGTGCTGCTGCGCTACGGCAAGAGCTGGGAACCGCTCTCCAGCGGCGAACGCGAAGCGCTGGAAGGTGAATTGAAAACCGAAGTGGAACAGCTCAACTTCACCTCCGTCGCATTCGCCGGCGGCGAGGCGCTCGCCACGTATCGAACGGTCCAGGGCAACGTGGAGAGCGGCGGGCTGCTCGTGAACGACGGATCGGGTTGGCGTGTCGACGGCGGCGCCAGGAGCCTCCTGGCCAAGCTGCCGAGCGTGCTCTCAAAGGTCGCCGGGCTGCCCGACGGCGGCGCGGTGGCCGCCGGTCCGGGCCTCGTGATCGAGCGCGAATCGGCAACCGCGCCGTGGCAGCTCACCCCTCAGCCGCCGATCGAGGCGCAGAACATCGCGGCGCTCGCCGCCTTCCGCGAAGCCGGCGGCCAGCTGCGCGCGATGGTCTCGATCGACCTGGACGGCGCGCACAACCCCTACGAACACAGCATCCAGGACGGCCCCTACTCAGAAGACCTGCAGCCCCCGCCTGCGCCGGGCAGTCCTCCCGTGCACACCGGCCCCGACCCGCTGCCCAACAGCGGCTACCTGATCAGGCAGACGGCCGGCGGCTGGGAAGACATGGAGCAGATGGCGTTCGGCTTCCTGCCGGCGTTCGGCGCGGCCCCCTATGACCTCCCGGCCAGGCCCGACCCGGTGCTGGCCCTGCTGGTGGAACCCTCCGGCGCCGCGGGGCTCGCGGTGGGGGGGCAGACCGACAACGTCGAGCGCGCGCCCTCGCCCGAAGACCAGTTCCAGACGGCCGCCGCGATGCGCTTCGGTGGAGGCGCGGGCGCGGGCGCGGGCGCGGCGGCGGGCGCCGGCGGCGATGCGCCGGCCTCCCCGCCCCCCGCCGCCGCCGGCGCGGTGAGCTTCGCGGTCGGGGGCGGCGCCGTCTGCGGGCACCCCTGCGCCGACTCGCCCAACCTCGGCTTCGCGCCGGATGTGCTGCTGAGCAACGCGCTGGGGCTGGCCGACCGCATCGGCGCCGCCTCGCCGAACGGCCTGCGCGGCTTTCTCTACACCGGCGGGCGGCTCTCCCCGCAGGACTCCTCCCTCGGCGGCGAAGCGTTCGCGCGCGAGCTGGCCCGCTACGCGCAGCTGCTGGGCGGCGCGGGCTCGCTGCCGGTGCGCGTGACCGCCTCCCCCAGCGATGTGGAGCCGGGCGTCGGTCTCTCACCCTTCATCGCCGCGATGCACGGCTACGGCCCGGAAGGCGCGAGCGCCTATTACCCCTTCACCTCCGAAGGGCAGGGCGGCGCGGTGGAGGTGATCGTGCTCGATTACTCATCCGGCTCGCTGGGTGCCACCCAGCGGGAATGGCTTGCCACACAGCTGCACGAAGCGCGCGAACACGGTTGGCCGGCGATCGTGATGGGCAACGCCTCGCTGGGCTTCGAACTGCCCGACCGAGTCGGCAACAACCCGCCGCCGCTGCAGGCCTCGGACGCGTCCGCGGTCTCCCGCGTCCTGGTCGAAGGGGGAGCCTCCGCCTACCTGTTCGACTACCCCGGCGAGAACGTGCACACGCTCATAAGCTACGGCTCGCTGCCGCCGGTGCAGGCGTTCGGCAGCGGCGCGCTCGGCTACTCCGCGCCGGCCGAAGCGCGCGTCACCGATTCGCTCACCTCGAGCGGCTTTCTGCTGTTGGAACTCACACGCAAAGCGGGCACCACGACGGATTCGGTGAGCGCGAAGATCGAGCCCAACGTCGGCCTCTTGGCGCTCGATGCCACCGACGGCGTGCTGCTGCGCCGCAGCAGGCCCGCGCTCTTCGACGGGCTCGCGCGCCTGCCGGTCAGCGGCCGCGCGGCCAACGGCGCGGGCGGCACGCTCTACCGCGGCCCACAGCCCTACGAACCGATCCCCTTCAACTGCCTCGGCGCCAACTGTCCCTACCAGCTGCCGATCGACTACACCTTCACCTCATCCAAACCCGACATCGGCGACTTCGTGGCCCACGAAGCGAGCTCCTCCGACCCGCGCCACGTGCAGCTTTCCGCAAACGGCAAGCCGATCCCCGACCCCCACTCGGGCCTCTTCTGCGCCTACAACGCCGGCAGCACCACCGTCTCGATCACGGCGGGCGGCCTGCGCTACTCAGAGCCCATCACGGTGCAGGCCGGCTCGGTCGAATACCCGTGCGGCACCGTGCCGCTGAAGAACCCGCCGCCGGCCGCGAGCGCCGAACAGACAACCCTCCCCGCCTTCCAACCGCCGCTCGAAGGCAGCCCCGCGCCGACGAGCCCCCGGGTCAAGCTCGCCACGCCCAAGCCGCCGCCGCCTCCCACACCGGTCCAACCGCCCGCGCCGGCGCCCGCGCCGGCTGCGGCGCCGCATGTGCTCCACCCGGCCCTCGCGCCGGCGCCGCCGTTGGTGCCCGTGCCGGCACTCGCGGTGGCCGCGCCGGTGGCGATCCT
>WQXW01000106.1 GCA_009781575.1 Solirubrobacterales bacterium | reverse complement strand
GCCCTGCGTTCTCGCAGGTCGGGCGCTACGTCGTCTTCCGCGGCTCGCTCGCGGGCGCCTACGGCGTGTACCGCCGCGACCTGCAGAGCGGCCGGGTGGTGATGGTTGCCGGCGCCTCCAGGGCGGAAGTGCACGCCTCGATCTCCGAAAGCGCGATCGGGGCCCCCGACGCCGCGGGTCCCTCGGTGAGCGCCGACGGGCGTTACGTCGCCTTCACCAGCGCCGCGGTGCTCGACCCCGAGGACGACACCGGCAGCGGCTGCCCGCAGGTGTACGTGCGCGACATGGACCTGCCCGCCTCCCAGCCCGGCGCCTACACGCTCGTCTCCGCGCTCAACGGGGAGAGCACGGGACTGAAATACGCCGCACGCTGCCCACCATCGTCCCCGCGCGAACTCGCGATCGGCGGCGCGCAGGCGGCTAGCGGCGTCGCGATCTCGGCCGACGGCGATCGCGTCGTGTTCACCGTGCTCGATCGCTCCAACCTCACAAGCGAAGAAAAAGGAGAACCGACGACGCCTCCACGCCAGGTCGCCGTGCGCGACCTCGCCGCCAGGACTACCACGCTGGTGAGCGCCACGCCCGCGGGTCAGCCGGTCGCGGGAGGAGGCGCGTACCCGTCACTCGAAAGCGAACCGGAAGGGCGCATCCTGCTGGAACCCCCGCGAGAACAGCCGACCGCGTCCTCGGCTGCGATCAGCGCCGACGGCAGCACGGTGGCCTGGGAGGGCACCAACATCCCCGAACAGGTTCCCTCCGCGACGGAGGTGACCGCCGCGATGGTGAGGCTCGGAGGACCCGGCAAGGAGGTCGAGCCGCTGTGGCGGCGCGTGGCCGACGGCTCCGCCGCGGTCACCAGGCGGCTGCTTGCCGGCGCCGGCTTGAACTTCTACTTCTTCGGCTACACCGACATCGAAAACTCCGGCCCCGTCGAGGCGGGAGCGCTCGTCATGTTCGGACGCGAGTTCCTGCCCCCGGCGCTGAGCGCCGACGGCAGGAGCGTGGCGGTGCTTGCCGACGCGCCCACAAAGGTGGGCGAAGAAGATTACTTCAACGATCCGGCGCGCCAGAAAAACGGCACGCCGGTCCCCCCGACGGACGCGTACCTCCTACAGGTTCCCGATCGAGCGAGCGCGCCGGTGCAGGTCCGCGCGCTCACCGCAACCCCCAGCTTCGCCGCGCAGAACATCAGGGAGCAGGGCGTGGGGGACATCGCCATCTCACCGGATGGATCGCGCGTGGCCTTCAACACGATTCGCACGTACTTTGCGCTGGCGAGCCCCACGCTCACGAGCCCTCCGGCGGAAGAAGTGAACTACGCCTACACATACGAGGTGAATGTCCCACTCGACACGCTGCAGCAGGTGACCTCGACCTACAGCGGGCTCCCGCCCAACGGCAACCCGACGCTGCTCTCCTTCGCCGGCGACGGGCACTCGCTCGCGCTGGCCTCGACGGCCGCCAACCTCTTCTACGGCGACGGGACCCCCGGCGCCTCGCAGGTCTACCTCGTCCACGAGAACCCCGAACCCGCGCAGGTCGCCGCGCAGGGCACGAGCCCCGCGCCGACGGCCGCGCCGCCCCAGACCCCCTGGACGCTCAGCGCGACCGGCACCGCCGAGCCGGACGGGAGCGTGCTGCTGGACGCGCAGGTGCCGGGGGCCGGCAGGCTCGCCGCGCGGGCCGGCGCGCAGCTGCCGGCGGCGAGCGGACCGAGATTGGCGCGCGGTTTGCGCAGACGCGCGCGGGGAGCGCGCGCGCACCGACGGGGAAAGGCAAAGCCGCGCTCCGGCGGCGCGGTCACAGTGCCGCTGCGCACGATCGCGCAGGGTGCGCTCGCCGCGGGCGGTCCTTCGGAGCTCGTGCTGCGCCTGCGCGCGAGCGCTCGCTACCGCGCGCTCGTGAACGCCGGGCGCGGCCTGTACTGCATCCTGAAGGTCACGTTCGCCGCGCCCGGGCATGCTGCGCTGGACCGCGAAATCCCGGTCACCATGCGCCGCCTCGCGCGTAACGGAAGTCGGCGGCGAACAGTCTCCCCGAGCACGCGACCGCGCGGTAACGCGTAGATGAGACCGGCCGCTCGCCTCTGCGGCGCGCTCGCGCTCGCGGCGCTGATCGCGCTGAGACTCGGTTCCGGTCAGGCCGGCCCGCACTCCGCGTTTGCGCACTCCCTCGGCGCGCGCGCCGCCGCGGCGAGCGCTGCGCAGCTCGCCGGCTCGCCCCCGACTGCCGCCGACCGTTACGAACCGGTGCTGGGCCTGCCGGCCACGGGGTTGGTCGTGCTCGGCGCCGCGCCGGGCGGGCAGCCGGGCGAAACGTGGGCCTACGGTGAGCTCGGCGACGTGCCCACGCTCGTTGGCGGTGTGCCATACGCCGATCAGACTGTGCTGCTGCGCTACACCGACGCGGCGGGCTGGGAGGTGGTGCCGCTGCCGAGCGGGCAGAACGGCGGGCCGCTGATCAAGCCGAACAACTACCTGCCGAGCGTGCTGGGACCGCTCGGCGGGCGCGTGACCGCCGACGGCGGCGTGGCGCTGCTCACCGACGCGGGCGCCGTGATCCGCGAGCCCGATGGGCACATGCGCCTCGCGCCCCCGCCGCCGAGCGAACTGCTCGCAGCGGGGGAATCGCTGCCTCCCGAACGCGCGCCCAACGGCGCCACGACGCCCTTCGCGGCGACCGAAGAGAACTCCCAAGCCGGTGGGGGCACCCCGGTGACAGGCATGCTGATCGCCCCCTACGACGACGGCGCGCCACCGCCCGCGGCGCCCGCGGAAGGATCCTCTCCGCCGGCCGTCTCTTCGACCGCGCCCGGCGCGACTGCGCCGGGCCAGCTGCAACCCGGCGTACTGCACTACGACGGCTCGCAGTGGACCCGCGAGCCGCTCGAAGGACCCAGCACGGGCGAACCCCGCTTCACTCCCGAGGCGCTGGCGTGTGGCGCGACGGCCGGGGGCTCGGGCGCGGGCGCCGGCGCGGGCGCGGCGCAGAGCTGCTGGCTGCTGGCCGCGTACACCGGCGAAGGCACCAGCGTCGCCCCCGATCGCCTAGCGCTGTTTCGGCGGGTGCGCTCGCCGCGAGCGCCGGGCTTTGCGTGGAGGCAGGAGGAACCGGCCGCCGGGGGGCTGCTCGCGCAGGGGACGCCGCTGGCGCCCGGTGCGCCGATGCTGACGGTGAGCGCGCAGGGCGTGTGGGTCGACTTCCACGCGCGGCTCGGCGCGGCGAGCACGCAGACCTCGGTGACCGAGCTCGTGCTGCCCGCGCCCGAAACGAGCGGCGGCGGATCCGCGACGGCGAGCCTGCAAGCGAGCGCGGCGGGCACGTGGTGCTACCCGACCTCGACCGAAGCGGGGTGCACGCACACGCTCGGCGCGCGCTTCCCCGCCACCTACCAGAGCTTCGCGTGGCCCGGCGCCTCCGCCGCGGAATCGGGCACGCGCATCATCACGCCGATGCTGACAGGCGCGATGCTCGAGCTCTCACCCGCGACCGGGGGTGAATTCGCCTACACGCCCGGCACCGGAGCCGAGCCGTCGCCGGCGTCGGGCTCGGCCTTCGGCGCGCCGCAGAGCGGCTGGATCGGCCAGGGCAGCCCGGAGGGCGGTCAGGACAGCGAGGGCAATGCGCAGCTGGTGCGGGCCGGTGAAAGTGCGCAGGGCGATCGCCTGCAGGAGGAGCCGGTCCCCTTCGGGCGCCCGCTGCTGGCGGTGGCGCAGGCGCCCGGGACCGCGCCCGGAGACCCGAACGCCGAAGCGATCGCTGTCGGAGTGGGGGGCGAGATCGGGCGCTACATCCCGAACGAGGGCTGGCGCGCGGAATCGCTCTACGGAGCCTCCGGCGAACAGGCGACGTTGCGCGGCGTCGCGTGGCCCGAACGCGGCCGCGCATACGCCGTTGGCGACAACGGCACGATGTGGCTGTGGCGCGCCGACACCGGCCTGTGGGAGCCCGATCCCGCCACGCCGTACAACTTCATCGGCAACCTCTCCGCGGTCGCCTTCTCGCCCGCCGACCCCAACCGCGGCTACGCCGTGGGCAAGCAGGGCGTGCTGCTGCGCTATGGCAAGACGTGGACGCAGGAAGCGCTGCCCGAAGGGCTGCAGGATGTGAACTTCACCTCGGTGGCCTTCGCGGGCGGTGAGGCGCTCGCGAGCTACCGCGCGCTGGTGAAAGACGGGAGTGGGGAGGTCGAGAGCGGGGGACTCGCCGTGGAAGACGGCACGGGGTGGCACGTCGACCCCGCGGCGAGCGCGCTGCTGGCAACGCTCCCCTACCCCGGCGACGACGTGCTCTCCAAGGTCGCGGGCCTGCCCGACGGCGGGGCGGCGGCCGCCGGCCCGGGCCTCGTGATCGAGCGCGACTCCGCCGCCGGCCCGTGGCGCTTCTCCGCGGCGCCGCTCCCGGAGGCGCAGAACATCGCGGCGCTCGGCGCCTACCGGGACGCCGCGGGCGCGGTGCGCGCGCTCGTCTCGATCGACCTCGACGGCGCGCACAATCCCGCGCAGGTCGGCACCAACGAAACCGCGTACTTCGAAGACGCGCTGCCCCTGGCCGCGCCGGGGCGCCCGCCGCCGCACGCGGGCGCGGACCCGATCCCCAGCAGCGGCTACCTGCTGCAGGAGACCGCGTCGGGCTGGCGCGACATGGAGCACATGGCGCTCGGGATGCCGGCCCAGGGGAGCAGGGAACCGCACGATCTGCCGATCCGCCCCGACCCGGTGCTGGCGCTGCTGGTGGACCCGACGGGGCAGTCGGGGCTCGCGGTCGGCGGGCAGACCGACAACACCCGCCTGAGTCCAACGCCGCACGACCCCTTCCAGACTGCGGCGGCGATGCGCTTCGGCACAGAGGCGCCCGCAGTGGGTGGCGACGCGCCGGCCACGATCCAGACCAACCCCAGCGTGGCCACCTTCGCGGTCGGGGGCGGCGCGGCGTGCGGTTATCTGTGCGCCGACGCGGCGAACGAGGGCTTGGGACCCGACGTGCTGCTGACCCACGCCCTGCAGAGCGCCCGGCAGATCTCGGCGGGCTCCCCCGGGGGCCTGCGCGGCTTTCTCTACACAGGTGAACGGCTCTCCGCCGAATCCTCCTCGCTGAGCGCGGACGACTTCGACCGCGAGCTCGCGCGCTACGCGCAGCTGCTCGGTGCCGCCGCGCCGCTGCCGGTGCACGTCGCCGCCGCGCCCAGCGACGTGGCGCCCGGGCGGGGCCTCGAGCCGTTCATCAACGCCCTGCACGGCTACGGGCCCGAAGGCACCGGCGCCTATTACTCCTTTCTCTCCGAAGGAGCGCAGGGCACGGTGATGGTGATCGTGCTCGACTACTCGAGCGGGGCGCTCGGGCCCGAACAGCGCGTGTGGCTCGAATCCCGGCTCAGCGAAGCGAAGACGCAGTTGCAGGTGCCCGCGATCGTGATGGGCAACGCCGCGCTCGACTTCGCGCTGCCGGACCGCAACTCGGAAGGTCCGCTGCCGGTGGAGGCGAGCGACGCGGGCACGGTGTCGGCGATCCTCGTGCAGGGCGGGGCGTCAGCTTACATATTCGACTACCCGGGCGTCAACATCCAGACCGAAGTGCGCTACGGCAGCGCGCGCATCCCCGCGTTCGGCAGCGGCGCGCTCGGCTACTCCGCGCCGCCGTCCTCGCCGGTGGCCGACTCGCTCGTCTCCAGCGGCTTCATGCTGGTGGAAGTGAACGCGGCCGCGCGCAACCCCGCGAGCGACGTGGCGCCGGTGAGCGCGCGCCTGGAGCCCAACATCGGCCAGCTCGCACTCGACGCGACCGACGGGGTGCTGCTGCGCCGCAGCCACGTGGCGCTCTTTGAAGCGCTCGCGCGCCTGCCCGCGAGCGGCAGGGCCGCGAACGGCGCCGGCGGACGACCGCTGCGCGGACCGCGACCCTATGAAGCGATTCCCTTCAACTGCGAGGGCTCCAACTGCCCGTACGCGGTGGCGAGCGACTACACGTTCACCTCCTCCAAACCGGACATCGCGGGCTTCGTCGCCCGCGAAGCCGCCTCCGGCAACCCGCGCCAGGTGGAACTGGGCGCCAACAGGCTGCCGATCGCCGACGAACCGCGCGACGCGGGCGGCGAACTGCTCCCCGGCGGGCGCTTCCAGGCGAATCGGCAGGGTGAGCCGATCAACGAACACGGCCAGCCGGTGCCGCGCGAGCAGTCGGGCCTGCTGTGCGCATACAACGAAGGCACCACGGTGATCTCGATCACCGCCGGCGGGCTCACATACTCCGAGCCGATCAGGGTGCAGGGCGGCTCGGTCGAGTATCCGTGTGGCACGGTACCGCTGAGGAACCCGCCGCCCAGGGGGTTGAGCACAGAACTGGGGCTGCCACTCTCCTTCGGTCCGGAACCCACGGAACCGAGCCCCTCCGCTCCCGTCACCCATCTCTCTCTTCCACCCCCGGCGCCTGTGGTGCATCACGTGGTGAATCGACCCAACATCACACCACCTCCCGAAATCAAGCCGCCTG
>WQXW01000105.1 GCA_009781575.1 Solirubrobacterales bacterium | reverse complement strand
CCTCACGTCAAGAATCCCTCACGTCAAGAATCCCTCACGTCTGGACTTGCGCGGACCGTGAAGCGGACGCGATCATCGGCCTCCGATGCGATCGCACGCGATGACTGGTCTGGCCGCCGTCTGCACAAGGACGGTTGAGGGCCACCACTTTGCCGCACCGCAGGCCGGGACCCTGCGCGCCGCGGCTCGGCGGTGCCAGTGCGGCGTGAGCTCGCAGCGGGGCTCGCGCCACCGCGGGCGGACGGCAGGGCCAAGCTGGCGAGATGCGCGGGATCCGTCGCGCTTCACACAGCTGAGGCCCTTTCAATTCACGAGGAGGAGAGGAAGTCGATGTTCTCAGCGGTACGCAATCGTGTGACGTATGCAAACGTGGCCGCCACGCTGGCGCTCGTGTTTGCCATGTCGGGGGGCGCACTTGCGGCGAAGCGCTACCTGATCACCTCCGCGCGCCAGATCAGCCCGAAGGTGCTCAAAGAACTGAAGGGGACGGACGGGAAGCCGGGGGCCAACGGTGCACAGGGACTCGCCGGCCCCACCGGCCCCCCGGGCGCGGAAGGCAAGCGGGGAGCACAGGGCGCCCCCGGTGAAGCGGGCAGGGAAGGAAAGCCCGGCACGAATGGGACGAGCGTGACGAGCGCGTCGTTCAAAGGCGCGAAGACCGTGGGCAGCGAAAAATGTGAAGAAGGGGGCGCGGAAGTGAGCTCCGCCAGCGGCCACACGCTGGTGTGCAACGGCAGCGAAGGCGCCCCGGGCTCGCCGTGGACCGCCGGCGGCGTACTCCCGAAGGGGGCGACCGAGACGGGCTCCTGGGCGACCGTCGTCGATGCCCACTTCCAATATGCGCCGATCTCGTTCTCGATCCCGATCAAAGTGGAGGGGGAAGAACGCGGGGAAAAGATGGGGCTGACCGAAAAACAGGTCCACATCATCCACCTGGGTGAAGGGGAAAAAGAAAGCAGCCATCCTGCGCCTTCGATCGAAAAAGGCGAATGCAAGGGCACCGATGATGACCCGGGTGCGGCCGAAGGCAATCTCTGCGTTTTCACCGAGCAGGCAGAAGCAGGTGAACCGTTCAGCGGCGGTCCGCATGTTCCGTATGTGGTCACGCCGCGCGGGCGCACTTCGGGCGCGGGCGTGACCGGCGCCCTGGTCGCCGTGTGGGAATTCACCGAACCATTTCCGGCCGCGCCTGAATACGGGACCGTCTACGGCACGTGGGCCGTGACGGGTACCGGCTGATGAGCTCGCTGTTACGCGCCGCCGTCTCGGCGCTCTGTCTGGCGATCGCGAGCGTTGCGCTGTGGTCGCCCGTGGCGAGCGCGGACGTGGAGATTGGCGAAGGCGGCACCGAAGCGGGACAGCTGGAGCAACCGACGGGCGTTGCGGTGGATGAATCGAACGGCGACGTGTATGTCGCCGAGGCGAACAACGCCCGTGTCTCGGTTTTCGAACCGCAGGGTGCATCGTTGCGTTTCGCGAAGGCATTTGGCTGGGGCGTGGTGGACGGGGCGCAGAAGCTGGAGGTCTGCACCAGCGCGACCGGATGTCAGCGTGGGTTGTATGGCGCCGGCGCGGGGGAGTTCAACTCGAGCATTCTCAGAGTTGCCGTGGACAACGACCAGTCGAGCCCGTCGTGGCATGACGTCTACGTCTATGACGGACGTAACTACAGGGTCGAGAAGTTCAGCGAGTCGGGCGAATTCATCCTCATGTTCGGCAAGGATGTCAACAAGACGAAGACGGAAGAGACCACGACCACCGAAGCCGAACGGGATGTATGCACCGCCGCGTCGGGCGATCAATGCCAGACGGGTGCCCCAGGGACGGGAGCCGGTCAGTTCGCCGAATACGGGGCCCACGTCGCGATCGACTCCAGCGGCACTGTATGGGTTGCCGACAAGGAACGACTTGAGCATTTCGAACCAACCGGGACCTTTGTATCGCAGATCGAATTGCCGGGGCAGAGCACAGAACTGTTTGCGGTCGGCGCAGAACCGGGATTCTATACGGGCTTTACGGTCAAGGAAGCGGAAAAAAAGGTGGAATTTCTCCCGAAAGACGAAGTCATCGAAAGGTATAAATTCTTTGGGGGAGCTGTCGTCAAGCGCGGTGAGGGCGGAGAAGCGCTGTTCACTCTCGACGACACGTTCGGTCTCGACCCAAAGCATTGGGCTGTTGCGGTGGACCCAGCCGGCAACCTGTTTGTGTATGACACCATCTTCGATCCGGTCTCCAATGAATACGTGTGCACGCAGACTGGGGGGAACGGCTGCCAGCCCCCGGTGCCGGAAGGATACAGCGGTATGGTCGAGTTCAACGCGTCTGGCAACGAGATCGAGCAGTGGGATGTGGCGCCTGGGATCCTGCCCAAGAACGCGATCGCCGTGGACGAGCACGCTGGAGTCGTGTACGCCGTTCCCGGTGAGGAGGCGTACGGACTCATCGAGATCCCGCTGCCGCCACCCGGACCAGCGATTCGCGAAGGCAGCGAGTCGGCCGGCGCCGTCGGTTCGACCGGCGCGACGCTTGCCGCGATCGTCAGCCCGGAGAATCACGCCACCACATATCGCTTTCAGTACCTCAGCGCTGAAGCGTTTGCGCAGGGCGGCTACGCAAATCCGTCTGTCAAAGAAACATCCACGGCCGGTCCGCTGACCGCAACCTTCTCCGAAGCGCCCGTCAGCGCCGATGTCGGCGAGCTGCAGCCCGACACCACATACCATTTTCGACTGGTCGCCGAAAACGAATGCGAAAGCGGCCGCAAATGCGTTGTCGACGGCGCCGATGCGACCTTTACGACCAAGGCGAAGGCGTCATTTGGTCTGCTGCCGATCGCCGAACCGTCTGCCACATCGGTGACGCCGGCGGTGCTCGTCAACCCCAACGGTCAGGCGACCAGCGTTCACTTCCAATACTGGATCGCAGGTCAGCCCGAAAATGCGACAGCGTCGCAGACGATCGGCAGCGGCACCGAATACGCCGTAGTCAAAGAGAGCATCTCCGGCCTGCGCCCCGGCGTCGCCTACCATCTGCGCGCGGTCGCCGAAAACGCGCTGGGCACGATCGCGGGGCCCGAAGAGTCGTTCACGACCGCGGGTGGGGCGTGCCCGAACGCGGCCTACCGCACGGGGGCCTCCGCGGCGCTGGCCGAATGCCGCGCATACGAGCAGGTGACGCCTGCTGTGAAGAACGGAGCGCCGCCGCGGGCCATGATCGCCACCGAAGCGGATGGCGAAGGGCTCGCGTTCTACAGTCAGCTGCCGCTGCCCGGCGCGACCGCCGGGACGATCAGCGATTACGTGGCGCGCCGCACCGCCGGCGCGTGGGGGACGACCGCGATCACGCCCCCGACAGTGGCCCGCGCGACGGAAAGCCCGGTCGACGCGCCGTATGTGGTCGGTATGACGCCGGACCTGCGGGAGGCCGTGATCCAGACCGCCTACCCGATCGACCCCGAAGCCCAGGGTCACCGCGAAGTGGCGCCCTCCTACGAACAGCCCTCACAGGTCTACCGGCGCGAAGCCGACGGCTCCTTCACGTGGGTGTCGGAACCGCCCACCCTGCCGGATCTCTCTCCCTGGGAATCGCTGTTTCTGGGCGCATCGAGCGACCTCAGCCACATCGTGTTTGCGACGCGCAAGCCGATGACCGCACAGACGCAGGGATCGTCGGCGCTGAACCTCTACGAGTACGCCGACGGGAAGCTCGAAACGGTCAATGTCGCGCCACACACCGGCGCGCTGCTGCCCGGTGGGGCGGTGCTCGCCAACGACGGTGAAACCCGGGGCCTGAACTACGACGAGCCGGAGATCGGGACGCCGTTCTACCAGAGCGCGGTCTCCCAGGACGGCTCGACTGTGTTCTTCGTCAGTCCCAAGGAAGGCACGCACGAGCTCTACGCGCGGGTGGGAGGCGAAACGCGCGAGGTGTCGGTCTCGCACCTGAGCGGCGACGCCGGCCAGCCCGCGCCCGACGGCGCGCAGTTCATCGTGGCCGCGGCGGGCGGCTCGAAGGTGCTCTTCTACTGCGGCGACCCGCTCGCGGAAGGCGCTCCGCGGGGCGGCGGAATCTATGAATACGAAGTCGCCTCCGGTGAGCTCCGTTTCGTGGGCCAAACCGCCGGTGCGTTCTCGGGAGAAGAAGTGATCGGCGCCACGCCCGACCTCTCCTATGTGTACCTGTGGGGGGGAGCGAATACGGAAGACGTCTATCTCCTGCACGACGGCTCGCTCACAGTGGTCGGCGCGATCGGGAAACCCGAAGGACGGTATGGCGGCGAAGACCGCCAGGCGGCGATGTCGCCCGACGGGCGCCACGTGGCCTTTCTGAGCGGAAACCAGATCACCCCCTACCAGAACGACGGCCAGGCCGCGATCTACGAGTACGACGCGGAAAGCGGCGCGACGGCATGTGTGTCGTGCCGACCCGATGGTGCGCCGCCCGCGAACGGGTCCCCAACGCTCTACGCGATCCAGCGCACCGGCTTCAGCGCGATACACCCACCCGTGGTCCTGCACGATGTGACAAACAGCGGCGCGGTCTTCTTCGACACCGAGGAATCGCTCGTGACCCGCGACGTGAACCAGCAGGAAGATGTCTACGAGTATCGCGACGGCGTGATCTATCTGATCTCCTCGGGAACGAGCTCCGCGCCGTCCGCGCTGGCCGCCATCTCCGAAAACGGCGACAACGCGTTCTTCTTCACCTACCAGAGTCTCGTGCCACAGGACACCGACGGCGGCGTGGCCGACATCTACGACGCGCGCGTCGGTGGAGGCTTCCCGGCGCCGACGCAACCGGTGAGCTGCGCGTCGAGTGAAGAATGCAGCAATCCCGTGTCCACACCCACGACGCCGACGGCGCCGGCGAGTGCGCTCTTCACCGGCCTCGGCAATGTGACGATCAACGCGCCCGCGACCGCCACCGTGACCAAGCGGCAGTGCTCCAGGAACACATTGGCGAGCCACGGCAGATGCGTGCGACGACCCAAGGCCAAGCCTCCGGCGAAATGTGTGAAGAGGCGAGGCGGCGGGCGCGCGCGCAGCTGCGCGAAGGCGAGGCGAGCGCTCAAACGCCGGGGCGCGCCCGCGGCAAATCGGCGAGGCGGCCGATGACTCGCCCGCGCAGATCCACCGCGGCCACCGTCGCCTCGGCCCTGCTCGCGCTGGGCTCGCTGCTCGGAGCGGCGGCCGCGGCCCAGGCGCAGGCCGCCGGGGCCCCCCGCTGGAAGATCACCTCCGAGACGTTGCCCACGAACCTGCCGCCCGCCGCGCGCGAGGTGCAGCAGGTGCGGGTGTACGGCACGGGCGGCACGTTCAAGCTCGCCTTCGGGGGCCAGACGACCGCTGCGGTCCCCTTCGACGCGAGCGCGACAGAGGTGGAAACGGCCCTGGATGCGCTGTCGACGATCGGTGGCGCCGGTGGCAAGGTGCTGGTCAGCGGCGGACCCGGCGGACCCAAGGGCGGCGAATCCCCCTACAGCGTCACCTTCTCGGGCGCGCTCGCATTCAAAGCGGTGGCGCAGCTGAGCGCCGACTCGACGGAACTCACGGGCAGCCCGGCGAGCGCGACCGTGGCCGTGGCGGTACCGGGCGGCGATGGCATCGGCGTGCTCCGCGTGACCGCGATGAATGTCGGACAGGGGGCGGCCACGGGCGTCGTGACGCTCAGCGACGCGCTGCCGGCGGGATTGGAAGCGAGCGCGATCAGCGGCCAGGCGGCATACGAACAGAATCACGAAAGCCCCTCGAGGATGAGTTGCACGCTCGCGACGTTGACGTGCACCTACGACGAGCCGGTGGTCCCCGGTGACGGCCTCGCAGTGGAAGTGACGGTCGCCGTGCCCCACAACGCGCCCGCGGCCGTCGTGAACGCGGCCACCGTGTCGGGCGGCGGCGCGGCGGCGGCGAGCGTCTCCCAGCTCTCGCAGGTGAGCGCGACGCCGGCGCCGTTCGGAGTGGTGCCGGGTTCGTTCTTCGCGGAAACGGCGTCCTCGCAGGCGGGCGCGCACGTGAATCTGACGACCTCGTTCGCGCTGACCACGGTGGCCAACGCCCACGGCGCGCCGGTCGCGGCCGGCTCACTGCACGATGTGCATGTCGCGCTGCCGACGGGTCTGGTGGGGAACACGGTCGCTGTGGGACGCTGTGCTCAGGTGACCTTCTACGCCGGCGAATGTCCCCTGACCTCGCTGATCGGCACCGCCTCCGTGCTCTACACGCTGGGCGTGGGCGCGCCGAACTGGGTCACCAAGCCGATCTACAACCTGGTGCCCCCGGAAGGAACCCCGGTGGATCTGGGGTTTGAAGTCGACAAGGGCTTCACGGTGCACGTGCGCGGGCATGTGCGCACCGGCGCCGACTATGGCATCACCTCGACGGTCGAAGAAACCTCTGCCGCCGCCAACGTGCTGGCGTCGACGATCACGATATGGGGAGTGCCGGCCGACATGAGCGGCCCGGGGCCCGAGGAAGTGGGCGTGGCGCGCCCTG
>WQXW01000104.1 GCA_009781575.1 Solirubrobacterales bacterium | reverse complement strand
TTCAGGCCGCCGCTCTCGAACACGGTGTCGCTCTCGCGCCGCTCGTCGAAAGCCAGCTGGTATTGGAACCCCGAGCAACCGCCGCCTCGCACACCCACGCGCAGTCCCGCCAGCTCGAGGTCGGCCTGCTGGGAGGCGAGGAACTCGCGAACCTTCTCCGCGCCCTTCTCGGTGATCGTGATCATCGCTTTCGAAAGTATAGCCACGGGGTTGGGGTGTTCTAAGCTGGGGAGTATGCCCTCCGCGGGGGAGATGAAGCAGCGAATCGAGGCCACGCTGCCCGGTGCGCGCGCCGAGGTGGACGACTGCACCGGCGGCGGCGATCACTTCCGCGCGCACGTGGCCTACAGCGGGTTCGCCGGGCGCAGCCGCCTCGAGCAGCACCGCATCGTGTACGAGATCTTTGGGGATGAGATCGGGGGACCCATCCACGCGCTCTCGTTGAAGACCTCGACCCACTAGGAGCCCCATGTCAAGCACCCCCACCAACTCGATCCGCGACGCGATCGCGAGTGCGATCTCCGACCACGAGGTGATCCTCTTCATGAAGGGCACGCCCGACGCGCCGGCCTGCGGCTTCTCCGCGAGGACCGTGGCCGCGCTGCAGGCGCTCGACGCGCCCTTCGCCGCGGTCGACGTGCTCCCCGACGCGCGCATCCGCCAGGAGCTCTCCTCGCTGTCCAACTGGCCCACGATCCCTCAGCTGTTCGTGCGCGGCGAGCTGATCGGCGGCTGCGACATCGTGATCGAGATGTACGAGTCCGGCGAGCTCGCGCAGACGCTGGGCATCGAGCAACCCCCCGCGCCCGCGCCCACCGAGGCGGCCGGGCCGGCCGGCTCGCAGGCCGGCTCGCGCTTTGCGCCTGTCGAGAACCGCCTCGGCTGAGCGCGGCGGCGATCAAAGGGCCCGCGCCCACTTGGGCCCGCACGGGGCGCGATGCGCGTTTTGGGGAAGTCCGGCGTGGCGTCGAACACGCCTGTCTGAGGCGCCGTTGGGGGATTTGTTTTAAGGATTCGTTCCGCGCGGAACCAATCCTCAAAACAAAAAACGCAACAGACGCTGCTCGCCCGCCGGCGCCCCCCTCGGGCGCCCCTCGCCGGCCCGCGGTGGTGGCGCCGTTTACATGCTGTAGGGTCCGCCGACTATGGCGGACGTGGTGGTGGTCAGCGACAGCACCCACTACCTCCCGCGCGAGCGCGCGCAGCAGGAGGGGATACACGAGGTCAGCCTCTACGTGGGCTGGGACGGCTCGCCGTCGCGCGAGAGCGCGATGCCGAGCTTCGCCGAGTTCTACGCGCGCCTGGGCTCCGACGCCGCGCTGCCCACCACCTCCCAGCCCTCGATCGGCGACTTCCTCGCCGTGTGGGAGCCGCTGCTGGAGCAGGGCAAGGAGATCGTGTCCGTGCACCTCGCCGGCGGGATCTCCGGCACCTGCGAAGCCGCGCGCCAGGCGCGCGATCTCCTGGCCGAGCGCGGCCTCGCCGAGCGGGTCGAGCTGATCGACTCCGAGACCGCCTGCGGAGGGCTCGGCCTGGTGCTGCTCGCCGGCGCCGCCGCCGCGCGCCAGGGCGCCGATCGCGCCACCGTGGCCCGCGCGATCCGCTCCGCGCGCGAGGCGCTGAGGATCTGGTTCTGCGTGGACACGCTCGAGTATCTGCGCCGCGGCGGGCGCATCGGCAAGGCCCAGGCGTGGCTCGGCACCACGCTCCGCATCAAGCCGATCCTCACGCTGGGATCGGAGATCACGCCGGTCGAGCGGGTGCGCACCTCCTCGCGCGCGTTCGAGCGCATGGTCGAGTACACACAGGAGCTGCGCCAGCACGGGCTCGACGGCTGGGCGGTGCAACACATCCGCGCGCCCGAGCAGGCGCAGCGCCTGGTCGAGCGCGGCCGCGAGGTGCTCGGCGACGACCCCCTGTTCGTCTCCGAGGTCGGCCCCGTGATCGGCACCTACACCGGCCCCGGCCTGCTCGGGGTCGGCGGGATCCCCTCCTCGCTGGTCCGCTGATCGCCGCGCAGCCGCCGCGGTCAGCGGCGCAGCCGCCGCGGTCCCGTCAGCCTCGGCCCCTCAGCGGGCACGCACGCCCGGCGTCGGCGGTCGCGGCAAGCTTCCGCGGCCGCGGCCGCGGCCTCAGCGGCGGCGGCCGCGGCGGCGGCCGATGAGCACGCTGCCCACCAGGAAGCCCGCCACCGCGGCGCCGATCAGCACCTCTTTGCGGTGGCGCTGGAGCTGGGCGCGCCAGTCGGTGAGCTCGGCGACCTCGCCGCGCAGTTTCTCGATCGACACCGCCAGCTCGGCGCGGTTGGCCTCGATCGAGTTGCGGATCTCGGCGCTGGAGCGCTGGGCCATCAGCTCCTCCCCTCCTCATTCGGGCCGGCCGGGCCAGCCGGGCTGCCCGGGCCACCCGGGTCGCCGGCCGCCACGGTGGACCGGATGCGGCGGGCCTCCTCGATCGCCATCTCCGGCACCGGTGGCGTGCCCGACCTCAGCGCGCGCGCGGCCCCGTAGCCGGCGATCGCGCCGAGCACCACGAGGATGGCGGCCATGATGAAGAATCCCCAGAAGTACGCGAACGGGCTGCCGATTTTCAGCCCGTAGTAGAGCAGCCAGGCGCAGCCGACCAGCACGAACAGCAGCGCGGTGATGATGAACACGCCGGCCACCGCGCCCACCGCGGCGCCGCGCGCGAGCGTGGCCACCTTCTCGGCGACCTCCGCCTTGGCCAGCTCGATCTCCTCGTGCACGAGCGTGGTCGCGCGTTCGGAGACCTCCGCGATGGCCACCGCGATGTTCTGGGGCGGGCCGTTGCGGTGGGCCGCGCCGTTCTGCTCGGCGGGCGCGCGCTGCTCAGTTGGCGCGCGCTGCTCGGCGGGCATGGGCTGCCCGGCGGACGCGCGCTCAGCCATCGTCCCGCGACCGCACGCGGCGCAGCAGCATCGCCAGCAGCAGGCCGCCGGCGAACGCGGCGCCCACCGCCACCTCCGGGCGGCGGTCTCGCACGGAGAGGCCGCCGGCGACCGTGTCGGAAAGCTCGTGGCCGGGGCCCATGCCGTTGTCGGAGTGGACCGCGCCCATCATGCTCTCGCCCTGGGGGGTGTCGCTCACTCGGGTGGCTCCTCGTCGAAGACCCTCCGCCACACGCTCGTGGCGGTGAGCTGCGCGAGCTTGCCCGCCAGAGCGCCGAGAGCGGCCACGAGGCCGGACCACATGATTCGCTTGCTCAGGTCGCTCTCCATCGCCTTGGGAGTTTAGTCGGCCGCGCCCACGAGAGCACTTGCGCTACCGCGCCTGCAAGCCGCCGTACACCGTCTCGACCACCAGGCGCTTGGCCTGCTCGAACTGCTCCTCGCCGCTGGGCAGCAGCCCGAAGATCCAGCCGGTCAGCACCTGCTCGATCGCCCCGTAGAACGCCATCGCGGCGAACTCGGCATCGATGTCGTCCCTGAGCGTGCCGTCCGCCTGCGCGTCGGTCACGATCGCGGCGATCATGCGGTAGGCCTCGCGGATGTCGCCCAGGTGGCGCCGCCCGAACGAGTTGGCCGCGCGCGTGACCTCCACGATGATCACCTTCATCACGTCGGGGTCGTGGCGGTAGCTCTCGACGATGAACGACGCGATCGCCTGCAGCTTCTCGCGCGCCACGATCGCTTCGCCGTCGACCGTGCGGATCGTATCCAACAGCACGTTCCACCGCTCCAAAAAGAGCGTGTCCAGCACCTCGTCCTTGGAGGAGAAGTAGTGGTACACCAGCCCGTACGCCACGCCGGCCTCGTCGGCGATGTCGGCCACGCGGCACGCGTGGAAGCCCTGGCGCGCGAACACGCGCACCGCCGCGTCGAGGATCGCGCGGCGCTTGTCGGCCGCCGCCGCGCGCACCCGCGGGGAGGTGCTCATCGCAACGCCTCCTGCGGCCGGTCGCGGGGCCGGTGCTGGGGCCAGCGATAGGCCTCCTCACGGCGGTTGGCCAGTGAGGGCAGGCGCGCGCGCACCTCGCGCTGGCGCTCCAGGTCGAGCGCCGCGGTGACACAGCCGGGTCGTGCGTCGCCGCCGTCGGCCAGCACCGCGCCCCACGGGTCGACGATCAGCGAGCGACCGCCCGAGTGGTGGCCGCCGGGGTGGGCGCCGACCTGGTTGGCGGCCACCACGAACACCTGGTTCTCGATCGCGCGCGCGCGCACCAGCACCTCCCAGTGGTCGCGGGTGGTGGGCAGCGTGAAGGCCGACGGCAGCGCGATCACGCGCGCGCCGCGCACCGCGAGGATCCGGAAGAGCTCGGGGAAGCGCAGGTCGTAACAGATCGACAGCCCCAGCTGCACCCCCTCCCGGCTCGCGCTCAGCACGATCTCCCCGCCGGGCTCCTCCAGCTGGGACTCGCGGTACGCGCGCCCCTCGATCTCGACGTCGAACATGTGGATCTTGCGATAGCTCGCGCGGATCTCCCCGCGCGGGTCGATGTGGAGCGAGGTGTTGGACAGCCGCTCCTGCCCCGGCACGCGCTCGAGGAACGACCCGGCGACCAGGTCGATGTGGAGCTCGCGCGCGATCGCGCGCGCCCAGCTCACCGACGGCCCCTCCAGCTCCTCCGCGGTGTCGCGCATCTGCTCATCGGCGCCGATCGCGGGCCACTTCTCCGGCAGCACCACCAGCGTGGCGCCCTGGGCGACCGCCGCTCGCGTGAGACGGTCCGCCGCCTCGATGTTCCCCGCCCTGTCGGCGGTTGAGTTGAGCTGGACTGCCGCGGCCTTCACGGGAGGGACCCTCCTGCGGGAATGGGACAACTAGATTGACCAGTCAGTCAACCCAGTCGGCCCAAGCATAGCGGGAGTTTGATCGGGTTGATGGGGGACGGATCAGCTTGATCAAAGCCCTCGGCGCCCGCTTGGGCCCGCCCGCGCCGGCGCGCGCCGATTTCGAACACACCTGTCCGAGGCGCCGTTGGGGGATTTGTTTTGAGGATTCGTTCCGCGCGGAACCGATCCAAAAAACAAAACACGCAACGCACGCTGCTCGGCCGGCCTACCCGCCCCGCTGGCGGCGAAGCTCGGCGAGCAGGAGCTTTGAGTGGATCGCGCCGATCAGCTCGCGCAGCGGCTCGGCGCCGGCGGCGATCATCTGGACCGCGCGCTCCACGTCGACCTCGCCCACGAGACGGTCCAGCAGCGCGGTCACCTCCTCCTCGACGAGTGGCTGCAGCGCCTCGCGGTAGCGCACGGTGTCGTACACCGTGAAGCCGAGCTCCTCCTCGTAGCCGCCCGCGCGGAAGCGCGCGATCGCGGCGATGATCTGCACGTCGTCGCGGTCGTAGCCGCCGCGGGTGGGCGTGAGCACGCCGATGTCGGCCAGCCGCTCCAGCACGGGGCGCGGCAGCTCGTAGCGCCGGCGCACCTCCCCCGCCGACACGCGCTCGCGCTCCGCCGCGTCCAGCGCGCGCTCCAGGATGCGATCCTCGAGCTCGATCAGCGCCTCCACGCGCTGGGGGTCGTGGCGCAGCATCTCGCGGATCACGCGCAGCGGCATGAACCGCTCCTCCTGCAGGCGCTTGATCAGCTCCACCCGCTCCACGTACTCCGCGGGGTAGTAGGCCATGTTGCGGCTGGTGCGCCGCACCTCCGCGCCGTCGCCCAGCAGCCCCTCGCGCAGGTAGTGGCGGATCGTGCCCGCGCTGACCCCCGAGCGCTCGGCCAGCTCACTCATCTTCAGCATCGCGTCGCCGTCGGCTCGCGAGCTCATGTCGCGCCGCCCGCCCGCAGGGTCATCGCGCCCCGCTCACCTCAGGCGCGGAACGTGACACCCGCCTCGCCCAGCGGGCCGATGGCCGGCCCCGCCGCGGCGCCGCACTCCAGCAGTTGCGCGATCTCCTCGCCGGTGTACCCGGCCTGGGCCAGTGCCTGCTCGGTGTGCTCGCCCAGCGCCGGCCCCGGCAAGCGGTCGTGGCGGCCGGGGGTGCGGGCGAACTTGATCGGCAGCCCCAGCTGGCGCACCTCGCGCTCCACGCCCGGCTGGTGCATGGCGACCACCATCTCCCGCTCGCGCACCAGCTCCGAGGCGAGCGCCTCCTCCAGCTCGAGCACCGGCTCGAGGCAGCAGTCGTGCTGCTCGCCAAACGCCTCCCACTCGGTGCGCGAGCGCGCGAGGAAGATGCGCTCCACCTCCGCGTGCGCCGGCGAGCCGGGCGCGTCGAACTGGCGCTCGATCAGCTCCTCGCGCCCCACCCCCCGGCACCAGGCCTGCCAGAACTTGGGCTCCAGCGCGCCCAGCGAGATCCAGCCGTCGGCGCACCGGTAGGGGCGGTAACAGATCAGCGAGCCCGCCAGCTCGAGGCCCCCGCGGCGCGGCGGGACCTCCTCGGCGAACCAGCGCCCCGCGACCAGCGCAAGCCAGGAGAGCGCGCCGTCGCTCATCGACACATCCACCACCTGACCCTCGCCCGAGCGGTCGCGCTCGCGCAGCGCGGCCATGATCCCGAAGGCCGCCATCAGCGCGCCGCCGCCGATGTCGGCGATCTGGCCGGCGGCCT
>WQXW01000103.1 GCA_009781575.1 Solirubrobacterales bacterium | reverse complement strand
TGCTGCTGCTGATCGCCGCGCTGCTGGCGCCCGAAGGGGGCGCGATCCGCTTCGGCGGCCGCGACATCTCGGCGCTCTCCGAGGAGGAGTCCTCCGAGTATCTGCTGCGCGAGGTCGGCTTCGTGTACCAGAGCCCCCAGCTGATGGCGCGCGTGTCGGCGCTGGAGAACGCGTCGATCAAGCTGGTGATGGGCGGGGTGGGCATGCACGAGGCGCAGGCGCGCGCGCTGCCGTGGCTGCGGCGCGTGGGCCTGGGCGAGGCGCTGCGGCGCACCCCCGAGCGCCTCTCCGCGGGCGAGCGCCAGCGGGTGGCGCTGGCGCGCGCGCTGGCCGGCGACCCCAAGCTGGTGCTGGCCGACGAGCCCACCGGCGCGCTCGACAGCGCGCGGAGCCGCGAAATCGTGGAGCTGCTGCGCGCGGTGGCGCACGAGCGGGAGGCCGGGGTGCTGCTGGTGACCCACGACTTCGAGGCCGCGAGCATCGCCGACCGCCGCTTCACGCTGCGCGACGGCAAGCTGACCGAAGGTCATTTCGACGAGGATGTGCACAATCCATCTGTGGCACCTCGTTCGATCAACGCCGGCGAATGAGCTCCGCGGAACGGCCACAGACGCTGCGCGCGCGGCCGCTGATGCGACCGTACGCGCTGCTGTATCTCTACCGGCGGCGCCTGCGCGTGCACGGCGCCCAGGAGCTGCTGGCCGGGCTGGGCGTGGCGATCGCGGTGGCGCTGGTGTTCTCCACGATCGTCGCCAGCGGCTCCATCGCGGGCTCGGCCGGCGAAGTGGTGCACGCGGTCACCGGGCCGGCCACGCTCCAGATGCGCACGCGCGTTGGCAGCGGCTTCGAACAGTCGATGCTCGCCCGCGTCGAACACCTGCCGGCGGTCAAGCAGGCGGCGCCGATCCTCGAACACACCGCCACGCTCGGCGAGCCGGGCGGGCGCAGCGTGACGGTCAACCTCGCCGGCGCCGACACGAGCCTGGTGGTGCTCGACGGGCTGGCGCACACGATCCCGATCGCCACGCTCTCCCCCGGCGGCGTGGGGATCTCCAGCACCACCGCCGGCGAGCTCGGCATCTCCTCCTCGCCGATCCGGCCGAGCGAAGGGCCCGAAGTGACGCTGCGGCTGCGCGGACACGCCTACCGCATCCGGGTCTCCGCGGTGCTGGGCCCCGAAGCGGTGCACGCGCTCTCGCAGGCGCGGGTGGCGGTCATGCCGCTGGCGCGCCTGCAGGCGTTCGCCGGTCTGCCGGGCCGCATCAGCCGCATCCTGGTGCTGGCCAAGCCGGGGCAGGAAGTGGCGGCGCGCAGGCAGATGGAAACGCTGGCCGCCGGGCGAGTGAGCGTGGCGGCCTCCGACCAGGACGTCGCCGCGCTGCACCAGGCGCTGCGCCCCAGCGACCAGGCGAGCGCCTTCTTCGCGGCGATCTCCGCCCTGCTGGGGCTGCTGTTCGCGTTCAACGCGCTCATCCTCACCGTGCCCGAGCGCCGCCGCGCGATCGCCGATCTGCGCCTGATCGGCACGCGGCGCTCGGCGATCGTGCAGATGACCATCTTCCAGGCGCTGGCGCTGGGCATCATGGCCTCGCTGGTCGGCCTCGCCGGCGGCTATGTGCTGTCGCGCAGCGTGTTCCACCAGTCGCCGCGCTACCTGGCGGAGGCGTTCACGCTGGGCACCCGCACCGTGGTGGGGCCCGCGCCGGTGCTGCTGGCGTTCTTCGGCGGCGTGATCGCCACCACGCTCGCCTCCGCGGTGCCGCTGCTGGATCTGCGCCGCGGCGGCGCGCTGGACGCGGTGTACCAGGGCGACGGGGTGCCCGGCAACACGCTCTCCCACACCGCCCAGGTGGCGCTGGGCGTGGTCGCGGCGAGCCTGCTGGCGGCCACCACGGTGCTGTTCATCGCCACCCCCTCGCACGCGCTGCTGGCGTGCGGGCTGCTGGCGCTGGCCACCGTGCTCACCGTGCCACTGACCTTCGCCGGCGTAGTGCTGGGCGCGCAGGAGCTCGCGGAGCGCTGGCAGACGCTCACGATCCTGCCGGTGGCGTTGTCCTCGCTGCGCTCCACCACCGTGCGCTCGCTCGCGCTCGCCGCCACCGGCGCGGTCGCGCTCTTCGGGAGCGTCTCGCTGGGAGGCGCGCGCAGCGACCTGTTGCGCGGCATCGAAGGGTTCGCCCACAGCTACGCCTCCGACGCCCCCATCTGGGTGGGCAATCCCGACGACAACCAGGCCACGGTCGAATTCGCGCCCGGCGGCCTGCAGAGCCAGCTCGCGCGCCTGCCGGGCGTGGCCGGCGTGCAGGCGTTCCAGGGCGGCTTCCTCGAGCTCGGCCCGCGGCGCGTGTGGCTGATCGCGCGTCCCCCCGGGGGCGCGCGCAACGTGTTGGAAAGCCAGATCGAAGAAGGCAGCGCCTCCGTCGCCAACCGCCGTCTGGGCGAAGGCGGCTGGATCGCGGTGTCCAAGCAGATCGCCACCGAACATCACGTGGGCATCGGCGACTCGCTGAGCCTGCCCACGCCCAGCGGCACCGTGCGGCTGCGCATCGCGGCCACCACCACCAACCTCGCCTGGAGCCCGGGGGCGGTCTTCATCAGCACCGCCGACTACAGCCGCCTGTGGGGCACCACCGCGCCCACCGCGTTCGGCGTGCACCTCGCCCCCGGCAACTCGGCGGCCGCGGTGCAGCACACGATCCAGCGCGCGCTGGGCCCCGCCAGCGGCCTGGAGGTCGTGACCGCGCAGCAGCGCCAGGCGCGGATCGACGCGCTCACCAGCGAAGGCCTCAACCAGCTGGGCCAGATTTCGGTGCTCCTCTTGATCGCCGCGATCCTCACGATGGCCACCGCGCTGACCTCGGCGATCTGGCAGCGCCGCCCCTCGCTGGCCGCCCTGCGCCTGGCGGGCGTGCGCTCGCACCGCCTGCGTCTGATCCTGCTCGTCGAAGCCGCCCTCATGCTGGGCGCCGGCTGTGTCACCGGCGCGGTGGCCGGCATCTACGGACAGCTGGTGATCGACGGCTACCTGAAGCACGTCACCGGCTTCCCCGTCTCCAGCATCGGCGCCGCCCTCAGACCGATCGAGATATTCGTGTTCGTGATCGTGGTCGTGATGGCGATGGTCACGGTCCCCGGGTGGATCGCCTCGCGCGTCTCCCCCACGCTGGCGTTCAGTGAGTAGGCCCCGTGAGCCGCTCCACGCCCGCACTCGCCGCCCAGCCCGCACCCGGCGCGCGAGCGCCCGGGCGCCGGGCCACCGCGGCCCGCAACGGCCCAACCGCCTCGCGCGGGCCGACCGCCCCGCGCGGGCCGGCGAGCCTGCGCGGCCCGACGGCCGCAGGCGGCCCGGCGGCCCCGGGCGTGCCGGCGGCCCCGGGCGGCCCGACGGCCCCGGGCGGCCCGACGGCCCCGGGCGTGCCGGCGGCCACCACCGGCCGGGCGAACCCGTTCGCCGACCCGGCCACGATCGCGGGTGCGTGGCTGGCTCTCCTGCGCGCGAACGTGCGCTACTGGCCGGCGGTGTGGCCGCGGGTGCGCGGCGAGCTGTCGCGCTGGGAGCGCCAGAGCCGCGTGATCGCCGATCCCGGGCGACGGGCGCTGGCGCGCGCCAAGCTGCGCGAGGAGCGCTTCAACGTGGAGGTCGCGGCCACGCTGGCCACCACCGCGCCGCGGAGGTATCGGGACGCGGCGACCCGAGCGATCGTGGCGTTGCAGGTGATGTACGACTACCTCGATCTGGTCACCGAGCAGCGGGGGATCGACAGCGAGCACGCGCGCCGGCTCTTCTCGGCGCTCCCCGATGCGCTCACCGCGAGCTGCGAGCCGCGCGGCGGCTGGCGCGAGCATGGCGGGGATCCGGCGGACTGGGGCTATCTGGAGGCGCTCGTGGGCGAGGTGAGGCGCGCACTGGCGGAGCTGCCGGGGGCGCGCGCGATCGAGGAGGTCGCGCGGCGAAGCGCCACTCGGTGCGCCGACGCGGAGGTGGCGAGCCACGCGTTCGCGCGCGAGGGGCCGGCGGCGCTCGAGCGGTGGGCGCGGGCGCAGCCCCCCCAAGACGACCCGGGGTGGCAGGAGCGGCTGGCCGGCGGGGCGGCGGGGGTGCTGGCGTTGCACGCGCTCATCGCCGAGGGGGCGCGCGCCGGCGCGAGCGCGGCGAGGGCGGCGCGGGTGGACTCGCTGTACCTCTCGATCGGCGCGCTCACCATGCTGGACAGCGTGGTGGACGAGCGCGCGGATCGGGCCAATGGCGAGCCCAACTACCTCGACCTCTACGGCGGCGACACCGACCTGATGGCGCGGCGGCTGACCGCGGTGGCGCGCGGGGCGGCCACCCGCGCGGCGGGGCTGCCGGGAGGAGCGCACCACGTGATGACCCTCGTGGGCGTGGTGGCCTTCTACGCCTCGGCCCCCCAGGCACGCGGCGGCGGCGCCCGCGGGGTGACCGCGCAGCTGGAGCGCGAGCTGTCGCCGCTCATCCTGCCCGCGGCGGCGCTCATGCGAGGGTGGCGCGCGGCCAAGCGCCGGCGCGCCCGCGCGCGGCGGGAGGGGGCGATCCGGTGAGCGCGCCGACGGCGGTGGCGCGGGGGCGGGCGCCGGCACGGTACGTGGCGATCATCGCCGACGGCAACCGCCGCTGGGCGCGCGGGCGGGGCTTGACGATCGACGACGGCCATCAGGCGGGCGCGGACACCCTGAAGGCGCGGCTGGCGGACGCGGCGCAGCTGGGCATCGAGGAGCTGACGGTGTACTCGTTCTCTACCGAGAACTGGTCGCGCGCGCGCGAGGAGGTGGACGGGCTGGTGTCGATGCTGGCCGAACGGATCGCCTCGGAGACGCCGGAGCTGCACGAGGAGGGGGTCAGGATGAGCTTCGTGGGCCGCCGGGGAGGGCTGCACGAGCAGCTGGTGGAGGAGATGGAGTGGGCGGAGTCGCTCACGCGCGCCAACACCCGCATGAGACTGTTCATAGCGTTCAACTACGGCGGGCGCGCGGAGATCGTGGATGCGGCGCGGCGGTTCGAGGGCTCCACCGAGGAGGAGTTCCGGCGGCTGCTGTACGTGCCGGAGATGCACGACCCGGAGCTGCTGATCCGCACCGGCGGCGAGCGGCGGCTGTCGAACTACCTGCTCTGGCAATCGGCCTACGCGGAGCTGGTCTTCCGGGACGAGCTGTGGCCGGACTTCGGGCGCGTGGCGCTCGAGGAGTCGCTGCGGGACTTCTCCGAGCGCCAGCGGCGCTTTGGCGGTAGATCTATTGAGACGCCAGATGTATTGTCTTGATGAAAGGTTGGCCCGCATCCGCCCTGTGCCGGAGGACCGCACTCCCGGAGATGGACGGGTGTTACAGGAGAGGCGGTGACCAACAGTGGCAGGGGATGGGCTATGAACCGGCAGGGCTGGAGGGATTTGGCGGCGAGCTGTGGCGCGCTGCTCATTCTGGCGGGGGGGAGCGCGACTGCGCTGGACAGCGCGTGGGCATCGGGAGGGGCCGGATCATCGGTGTCGGTACAGGCCGCGCGCGCGCTGCGCGCGACCGACAGGGCGGCGCTGCACTACGTGTCGGCGTCGGGCTCGCTGCTCTACGAGGAAGGCCGCGCGTCGGGCACGCTGGCGGGCAGGATGAAGGTCCACCTGCTGCTCGGCTCGATCCTGAGGGGCAACTTCACGATCTACCTGCGGAGCGGCTCGATCAAGGGCCGCGGCCAGGGGGTGCCCCACGGGTCGGGGGTGTACGAAAGCTTCGCCGGCTGGCTGGTGATCACGGGCGGCACCGGGCGCTACAGCCACGCAAGCGGCCGCGCTCGGCTGTACGGCACGTTCAACCGCAACACCTACGCGCTCCTCGTCCAGACCACCGGCACGCTCGGGTTCTGAGGGGCCCCTCGAGGGAGCGAGTGCCTTGCGCCGAGCACTTCTGAGCACCCTTCTGGTGGGTGCGTGCCTACCGCTCGGCGGCTGGCTTGCCGCCGCCGCGTCGGGGGCGCCGGTGGTCAGACTGAGCGCGGAATTCGATCCGTACACGCTCGGTCAGCGGACCACGCTGGACTTCTCCTTCTTCATCCGCTACTCCTCACTGGCCGAATTCCCGCCGCCGCTCACGCAGATCCAGCTGCGCTACCCCGCCTACCTGGGCATCGCCCTCAGCGGCCTGGGCCTCGAGAACTGCAGCGCGGCCACACTGGAAGCGTCGGGGCCGGCGGGCTGCCCGTCCAACTCGGTGATGGGCTACGGCGCGGCGCTGACCGGCATCGTGCTGGGCACCACCACCATCACCGAGGAGGCGCCGGTCACGATCCTGCGCGCGCCCAGCGAACGGGGACACCTGGGGCTGCTGTTCTTCTCGGAAGGCACCACCCCGGTCAACACCCGCATCATCTTCCCGGGCGTGCTGCTGCCGGCGCCCAACCCGTTCGGGGGCCAGGTCAACATCGACGTGCCGCTCGTGCCCACGCTCCCCGGCGCGCCCTACATCTCGGTGCTGGAACTGCACGCCACGGTGGGCCCGCGGCGGGTGGTGTACTACGAACGGGTGCGAGGCCGGCTGCTGGCCTACAAGCCGCGCGGCA
>WQXW01000102.1 GCA_009781575.1 Solirubrobacterales bacterium | reverse complement strand
GTGCCGGGGCGCCGAGGTGCCGTGGTGCCGGGGTGCCGGGGTGCCGAGGCCGGTCGAGCATCCGTGCCGTTTTTTGTTTTGAGGATTGGTTCCGCGCGGAACGAATCCCCAAAACAAATCCCCCAACGGCGCCTCAGACAGGCGTGTTCGGGGCGCCGGTGTTGGAGGCGCCGCGCCCGAGTCGCACTCCGCCTAAGGGCTGTCGCTCGAGTCCGCGCCGGGCTGCCCGGCGGCGCGCTTGGCGGCGTGGCGGCGCGCGTAGAGCTTCTCGCGGAAGCTCATCGCGCCGGGGTGGCCGTCGCCGGGCCAGGGGGTGAGCAGCAGCAGCAGGCGCGACTGCGCGGTGGCGCGCAGCTCGTGGCGCTCGCTGGGGGGGACCTGCACGAGCAGCCCCGGCCCGCCGACGGTGCGCGCGCCGGCGCCGGCGGTCAGCTCGATCCGGCCCGACACCACCACGATCCACGAGTGCTCGTGCACTTCGTGCTCCGGCAGGCGCTCGCCGGGGGCGAGGTCCAGCACGATCGCGCGCGCCGCGTCGGTGGAGGCGAGGATCTCCGGCAATCGGGGCTTGAGGCTCAGCGCCGCGAGGTCCCAGCTCTCCATCGCGCCGGTTACTCGTGGCCGTGCGCCTCGCCGGCGGCCGCCGGGGGGCGCGACTCCTCGGCGAGCGAGGTGATCTCGAGCACGCCGCGCGCGGCCGACTCCAGCACCTCGGTGGCCTCCTCCAGCGAGCGCGCGTACAGCTCCACCAGCAGGTGCACCACGATGCGGGTGTCCTCTTCGTGCTTGTGGAAGCGCACGTGCGTGAAGAACTCGCGCACACCGTGGTCGCCGAACGCCGCGTAGGAGAGCGCTTCGCCGGCCTCCGGCCCCGAGCAGGTCTCCACGTCGTCGGCGTCCACCGTCACCGTGCACGACGCCACCCACGGCGTGCCGGCGATCATCCGTTCCCAGCGGCCCTCGATCGGCTCCACGTGACCGTTGTTGAAGCCCAGGTGGGGCTGGTCGTGCATGCAGTCCAGGCACTGCACGACCGCCTCCTGCAGCTCGTCGACCACTTCGGCGCGCTCGCCGGTGTCGGGATCGATCTTGTGGATCCCCTCGTAGTGGACCTGGATCTCGAGGTTCTGCGACCAGCAGCGGTAGCAGCGGAGCCAGCTCCGCGCGCTCGTCTCGGACGCCCGTCCCTCCATGGCGCCCATTCTAAGCGGCCTCCGTCTCTTGCGGAATACTCGTCCCTCCAAAAAGAGCCGCACCCAAAGGCAAACCGATAGGAGGCCTGATGACCAAGCTCGCACCGCTGCTCGAGCGCAATGCCGAGTTCGCTGCCACCGACATTCGCAACAACACGCCTCGCCTGCCGTTCCTCCCCCACTGCGGCGTGTACGTGCTCACCTGCATCGACCCCCGCACCGATCCCGCCGACTTCCTCCGCATCCAGTTTGGCGATGCGATCGTCGCCCGCACGGTGGGCGGGAGAGTGACCCCGGCGGTGATCCAGGACCTCGCGTACATCGGCTACCTCGTCGAGCAGAAGGCGCCCGAGGGGCCGTACTTCGAGGCCGCCATCATCCACCACACCGACTGCGGCAGCCGCCTGCTCGAGGACGAGCAGTTCCGCCATGGGTTTGCCGAGCGCTCCGGCTACGACGAGCACATGCTGGCCGAGCTGCCCGCCACCGAACCCGCGCACACGGTGCGTGTCGACGTCGAGCGGGTGCTCGCCGCACCCCAGATCTCGCCCCGGATCACCGTGTCCGGGCACGTGTACGACGTCAACTCCGGTCGCGTCACGACCGTCGTCGAGCCCCGCTCGCCGCTCAGTGCCTGATCACCACGTACACCACGCTCAGCGCGACCGCGATCTGGCCGAACGTGAGCGCGGTGCCGAGGTTTGCCGCGCCCAGCGCGCCCGCGAGCGCGCTCGCCACGATGAAGGCGCCCACCACCAGCGCCAGGGAGCGCATCAGCGGCCGGCCTCCTCGGCGCGCGCCGCGATCGGGCGGCTCTGCTGTGGGGAGCGCGCCCCTCGTGGGGAGCGTTCGCGCAGTGGCGAGCCCTCGCCGGGTGGGGAGCATTCGCCGGGTGGGGAGCCCTCGCCGGGTGGGGAGCATTCGCCGGGGGCGGCGCGCTCCAGCGCGGCCACCAGCGCGGGCACCTCGAGCCCGGGGTCCTCACCGCGCAGCAGCTCCTGCGCCCCGCGGCGCCCCCCCAGCGCGCGCACCCCGCGCGCGCCGTGCTCGCGCTCGTACTCCGACAGCGCCTGCGCGCGGCGCGAGCGCAGCCGCCGGGGGGAGAGGTCGAGCTCGGCCCGCCGCGCGCGCAGCGCCTCGATCAGCTCGTCGATCCCCTCGCCGGGTGGCAGCGCGGAGACAGCCAGCACCGGCGAGTGAGATCCCAGCGCGCGCAGCGCCGCGCCGAGGTCCCTACGGGTGCGCAGCGCCAGCGGGCCGAGATCCGCCTTGGTCACCACCAGCAGGTCGGGGATCTCCATGATTCCCGACTTCAGGAACTGGAGCACGTCGCCGCTGGCGGGCTGCACCACGACCACCACCGTGTCGGCCACCTCGGCAACCTCGGTCTCGGCCTGGCCCACGCCAACCGTCTCGATCACCACCACGTCGAACGCCGCCGCCAGCGCCTGCGCGGCGGCGCGCGTCGCCGGCGCCAGCCCTCCCAGGCGCGTGCCGGCGGCGGTGGAACGGATCAGCACGCCACGATCGGCGGGGTCGAAGTCGATGCGCGCGCGATCGCCCAGCAGCGCGCCGCCGGAGCGGCGCGAGGAGGGGTCGACCGCCAGCACCGCCGCCGTGCTCCCGCGCGCGCGCCAGCGGCGCACGAGTGCGGACAGCAGAGTCGACTTGCCCGAGCCCGGAGGCCCGGTCACGCCGACGATGTGCCCCGGCGCCTCGCCGCCCAGCGCGGCCGGCGAGAGCTCGTGCTGGAGCGCCGCCGCCTGCGCGCGGTCGGGCGCGGCGGTGCTCTCCAGCAGATTGAGTGTGTCCGGCGCGGCGGCGAGGTCGCCCTCGCGCAGGCGCCGGCCGAGATCGGCGCCGAGCACTAAGCGGGCGCGGGCTGGGCGGCCGCGGGCTGCGCGGCGCGCTCGGCCACCAGGTCGAGGATCTCGCCCATGATGCGGTTGATCTCGAAGTCCTTGTTGGTGTACACCGCGGCCACGCCGGCGCGGCGCAGCGGCTCGATGTCCTGCTCGGGCACGATGCCGCCGACCACCACCGGCGCGTCGACGCCGGCGTCGCGCAGCGCGGCGATCACCGCGGGGATCAGCTCGAGGTGCGAGCCGGAGAGGATCGAGAGGCCGATCACGTGCACGCCCTCCTGCAGTGCCGAGGCCGCGATCTGGGCGGGTGTGAGGCGGATGCCTTCGTACACCACGTCCATGCCGGCGTCGCGCGCGCGCACCGCGATCTGCTCGGCGCCGTTGGAGTGGCCGTCCAGCCCCGGCTTGCCCACCAGGATCTTGGGCCGGCGCCCCAGCTGCTCCTGCAGGTGGGCGACCTGCGCGCGCAGCCGCTCGAGCTCCTCGTCGTGGGCCGGCGCGGCGGCGTCGCCCACGCCGGTGGGGGCCCGGTAGGAGCCGAACACCTCGCGCAGCGTGGCGGCCCACTCGCCGGTCGTGGCGCCGGCGCGCGCGGCGGCGATCGTGGGCGCCATCAGGTTGGCCTGGGGATCCTCCTCGCGCGCCACGCGCGCCAGCTCGGCCAGCGCGCGGTCCACCGCGGCCTGGTCGCGCTGGGAGCGCCAGCGGCGCAGCGCGTCGATCTGCTCGGCTTCCACCGCGGGGTCGACCACGAGGATGCCGCCCTCGGCGTCGGCGGTCAGCGGCGAGCGCTCGCTCTCGGTGAAGCGGTTCTGGCCCACCACCACCTGCTCGCCGTCCTCGATGCGGCGCAACCGCTCGCGCTGGGAATCGACCATCGCGGCCTTCATGTAGGGCACCGCCTCGAGCGTGCCGCCGTGCTCGGCGACCGCGGCCATCTCCTCGCGCGCGCCGGTGAGCAGCTCATCGACGAGCCCGTTCATGACCGTGGAGCCGTCGAAGATGTCGGGGTACTCGAGGATGTCGGTCTCGTAGGCCAGCACCTGCTGGATGCGAAGCGACCACTGCTGGTCCCACGGGCGGGGCAGCCCGAGCGCCTCGTTCCAGGTGGGCAGCTGGATCGCGCGCGCGCGCGCGTCGCGCCCCAGCGTGACCGCGAGCGCCTCCAGCACGATGCGCTGCACGTTGTTCTCCGGCTGGGACTCGGTGAGCCCCAGCGAGTTGACCTGCACGCCGTAGCGGAAGCGCAGGTGGCGCGGATCCTGCACGCCGTAGCGCTCGCGGCCGATCTGCGCCCACAGGATCGCCATCGCGCGCAGCTTGGCGTGCTCTTCGATGAAGCGCACGCCGGCGTTGACGAAGAAGGAGATGCGACCGAACACCTCGCCCATCAGCTCCTGGCCCACGCGCTCGCGCGCGGCGTCGAGCACGGCGATCGCGTTGCTCACCGAGTAGGCGATCTCCTGCACCGGCGTGGCGCCGGCCTCCTGCAGGTGATACGAGCAGATGTTGATCGGGTTCCACCGCGGCACCGAGTGCACCGTGTAGGCGATCGTGTCGGCGATCAGCCTCATCGACGGGCCCGGAGGGAACGCGTAGGTGCCGCGCGCCAGGAACTCCTTGATGATGTCGTTCTGGGTGGTGCCCTGCAGGCGCGCGGGCTCGACGCCCCGCTCCTCGGCCACCACCACGTAGAGCGCCAAGAGCCAGGCGGCGGTGGCGTTGATGGTCATCGAGGTGTTCATCTCCCCGAGCGGGATGCCGTCCAGCAGCGCGGCCATGTCGCCGCGGTGGGAGATCGGCACCCCGACCTTGCCGACCTCGCCCCGCGCCAGCTCCTCGTCGGAGTCGTAGCCGGTCTGGGTGGGCAGGTCGAACGCGATCGACAGGCCGGTCTGGCCCTTGGCGAGGTTGCGCCGGAAGAGCTCGTTGGACGCCCTGGCCGTGGAGTGGCCGGCGTAGGTGCGCATTATCCACGGCCGGTCCGGCTGGGAGAGCCGCGGTGAGTCGGCCGTGCTCTCCGAGGCGCCGGCCGGGGTGCGCTCAGGGTGGCTCATGTGGGCAATTGTAGGCTCCGCGTGCCGGCTCTATCCTGGGCGCATGCCGGAGACCGTCGAGCTCCCGCGCCAGGCGCCTCCCGGGGGCGGGCTCGGAGGATCGTGGAGGGTGATCGTGCGCAACGACGATCACAACACCTTCGACCACGTGGCGCGCACGCTGTCGCGCTTCATCCCCGGGGTGAGCCTCGAGCGGGGCCATCAGATCGCCAACCTGATCCACACCTCCGGCCAGGCGATCGTGTACAGCGGCCAGCAGGAGCCGGCCGAGCTCTACTGGGAGCAGCTCAAGGGCGCGGGGCTCACCATGGCTCCCCTCGAGCAGGCCTGAGGGCGCCCGCCCCGGCGGCGGTGCCGGTCGAGCTTCCGAGCAGCGGCCGTTGCGTGTTTTGTTTTAAGGATTGGTTCCGCGCGGAACGAATCCTCAAAACAAATCCCCCAACGCTGCCTCCGACAGGCGTGTTCGAAGCCGCGCGTTCAAGATTCCCGCAAAATGCGCATTTTCATCGCGGCCGGAACGCGGGACCGCGGCGGGCCCCGTCAGGTGATGTCGCCCACCGACGCGCCGCGCCCGTTGCCGCCGCCGTTGGCGCCGGTGTGGCCGTTGCCCCCGCTGCCCCCGCCGCTGCCGCCGTTGCCGTGGCCGTTGCCGGCGGCGACCGCGCCCGCGGCGGTGCGGTCCCACCAGCCGTAGAGCACCGGGACCTGATACCAGCCGGAGTGGCGCGCGCGGAAGTCGATCATCTCGGGGCCCTCCCAGTAGCGCTCCCAGAAGATGTGGTCGGGAAACGCCGCGAGCTGCTGGAAGCGGTAGGCGTCGTCGCGCGATTTGTACACCGCGTAGGAGGTGGCGCCGTAGCGCAGCGCGACCGCGGCGATCTCGCCGAGCGCCGGCTCGAAGCGCTTGGCGCGCAGGCCGGTGGCGTACCAGGGCACGATGACCGTGCCGGCCATCAGCCGCCGACCTCCGCGTGGATCGCGCCGGGGCCCTCGGCGGTCTTGCCGAGCCCCTCGCGCTCGGCGCCCACCAGGATCGAGATCTTGCCGAGGTGGCGGTTTTCGCGCATGAGCTGGTGCGCTTCGGCGACCCCCTCGAAGCCGAGCGTGCGCCACAGCACGGGGCGGATCTGACCGCTCTCGATCAGCTCGTTGGCCTTCATGCACTCGTACGCGTTGGCGAAGTGCGAGCCGAGGATCTCCTTCTGCTTCATCCAGAGGTAGCGCACGTCGAAGTCGAGGTGGAAGCCGGTGGTGCCGGCGCAGATCACGACCTTGCCGAACGGCTTGACCGCGAGCACCGAGGTGGGGAAGGTCGCCTGCCCCACGTGCTCGAACACGATGTCGGGCGCGTCGCCGAGCAGCTGCTTCACGCGCTTGGAGAAATCGCGCGACACCCCGAAGCGCGCCTTCTCCTGCTCGGCGCTCTCGCCACCGGTGCGCATCATCCCCGCGAACTCGTTGCGGTCGATGAAGTCGACCGCGCCGAGGTGCTTGACCAGCGC